>JANPNF010000206.1:0-1515 GCA_031427315.1 Burkholderiales bacterium
TTCACCGGCCGCGTGTCGAGCAGCGAGCCAGGCAGGAAGGCGCGGATGCCGTTGACCAGCACCGTCAAGCCGCCCTTGACCTTGCCGTTCACCGTGCCGGTGACGAACTCGCCCGATTCGAGGGATGTTTCCAGCGACAACCACGACGCGAGGCGCTTGGCTTTGTCGCGCGACAAGATGGTGTCGCCGTAGCCGTTTTCGACCGCATCGATCGCGACCGAAACAAAATCACCGACCTGGACTTCGAGCTCGCCGTGGTCGTTCTTGAATTCTTCGATGGGCACGTAGGCTTCTGACTTGAGGCCTGCGTTCACCACCACGAAGCTGTGTTCGACGCGCACCACTTCGGCTGTGATGACTTCGCCCATGCGCATTTCAGAGCGCGTCAGCGATTCGTTGAACATGTCGGCGAACGATTCGCCGCCTTCGGTGATGGCAGTTTGAGCTTGTGACATTGGGGGTGTTTCCGGTGCAGCAGAGGCTGCGGGTTTGAGTTGTCGAATCCAGCGCCCTGGTGCGCCTTGAACGGCACGGAGGGAAGGCGCTGGGCCTTGGGGCCGCTGCGGTCAGGCAAACGGCCTACGCTGCGCCCAGCAGCTCAACACTGACTCCACCGTCGATCCGATGGAGAGTGCCGAGTTGTCCAGAAGCACCGCATCTACTGCCGACTTCAGGGGCGACACTGCGCGGTTTTGATCGCGCGCATCGCGACCCTGCAAGCCTGCAAGCAAGTCCGCGAGTGTAGTCGAAACCCCCGCGGCTTCCAACTGTTGGTGGCGCCGCTGAGCGCGGGCGTCGGCACTGGCGGTGAGGTAGATCTTCAGGCCGGCGTCGGGGAAGATCGCTGTGCCCATGTCGCGTCCGTCGGCGACCAGCCCCGGCAGGCGCCGGAATGACCATTGCAGCCGCAGCAGCGCCTGCCGAACGGCCGGCCAAGCCGAGATCTGGGAAGCCAGCGTGCCGACGTTTTCATGCCGCAGCAGCGCGGTCACGTCGATGCCGTCCAGGCAGACGCTGCCGCCGTCGAAGCCGACGTCCAGCGTTTCAGCCAGTGCGGCCAGCCCGCGCTCGTCACCGGCATCGACTGCCCTGCGGATCGCTGCCAGCGCGGTGGCGCGGTAGAGCACGCCGGAGTCGAGCACCCGGTAGCCCAGCGCCTCGGCCACCGCACAGGCGAGCGTGCCCTTGCCGGAGGCCGTCGGCCCGTCGATGGTGATCACCGGTATCGAATCGGCCTGCGTGCTGGCCACTGAGAACAGCGCCTCGAAGTAATCAGGGAAGGTCTTGGCGACGCATTTCGGATCGAGGATGCGCACCGACACTGGCGCGGCCGGCGCGGGCACCGCCAGTGGGTTGTAAGCGGCCAGCGAGAAACACATCGCGACCCGGTGATCGTCATAGGTGTGAATCGACGCTGGTGTCCAGTGCTGCGGTGGCGTGACCTCGATGAAATCTGGGCCTTCGACGACGCCCGCGCCCAGCTTGCGCAGCTCGATCGCCATCGCCGCGATGCGG
>JANPNF010000207.1:0-15799 GCA_031427315.1 Burkholderiales bacterium
CCACCAGGCCTATGCGTATTTGCTGGTGCCCGATGTCGAAGGACTCACCAAGCCGGCGCAGCAGCGGCTGCAGGCCATTCAAGACATGGAAGAACTCGGCTCAGGCTTCTACCTTGCCATGCACGACCTGGAGATTCGCGGCGCGGGCGAGGTGCTGGGTGAGAACCAGAGCGGCAACATGATGGAAGTCGGTTTCCAGCTCTACAACGAGATGTTGGCCGAAGCGGTGCGCTCATTGAGGGCAGGCAAGGAGCCCGATCTGCTGTCGCCGCTCGCCGTGACGACCGAGATCAACCTGCATGCACCGGCGCTTTTGACCACCGACTACTGCGGCGACGTGCACACCCGCTTGAGCCTCTACAAGAAGTTGGCATCAGCCAGCAAGAACGAGCAGATCGACGCGTTGCTGGAGGAGATCACCGACCGTTTCGGCAAGCTGCCGCCGCAGGGCCAGACGCTGTTCGACGTGCACCGGCTGCGCGTGCTGGCCAAGCCCTTCGGCGTCAGCAAGATCGATGCGGCGCCGGGCTTGATGGTGATCAGCTTCCGGCCCAACCCACCAGTCGAAGCGATCAAGATCATCGAGCTGGTGCAGAAGAACCGCCACATCAAGCTGGCCGGCAACGACAAGCTGCGCATCGAGCGCGCGATGCCCGAAGCGAAGGACCGCGCGCAGACCATCCGCGAGGTGCTGCGGGCACTCGGCACGCCAACCACCAGGGAAGACCTTTCCAGTTTGCAGATACGCTGACCCTCGCGCAGCGCCTTCAGTTGTCGCTAAGGCACTTGCCCTACCTTAGGGTATGCAACCCCGGGTCAGGCATTTCGACCCACTGGCAGTCAGCCATCGCACCCTGCTTGTGTGGGTGGTCGCCTTCGGCGCATTGACCTGCTTGGCGCAGCAACTGGCGACAAGACCTGCCGCAGCGGCGTTCTCTCCGGTTCAGTGTGCGACAGATGTCGCCGTGGTGTTCGGCTTCGGTTGGTCGTGGTTCCAGGTGACGATCAAGGAGGGGCACAACCGCTGGAGCGGACGGTGGGTGGCAGCCATCGGCGCGATGCTGCTGTTCGGCGCGATCCAGTTCAACGATCAGCTTTTCAGCATCGGTACCCTTGACAACGACTGGCTGTTGGACTTGCCGATGTGGGCGGCCGGTAGCGCGCTGGTCGGGGCAGCGATCAGCAGCTGCCATCGAAGGCCGTGGGCCTTGCGACTGTGGCTGGCGGGCGCCATCGGGCAATGCGCTTTTATCGTCTTCCATTTGGGGTGGAGTCATCAGCTGTTCGCGTCGATGCTCACCACCAGCGACGTTGCTTCGCTCGGCGAGTGGAGCGAGTTGCTCAGCATCGAGTCGTATGTGGCCGCCCTGGTGATGCTCCGCACCGTTGAACTGCCGCACTCCCCTCGACGGCGCAACCGCCCTTTGGCGCTCGGCGCCGAAGCCCGCCGCATTTACGCGCAGGCGCATCTGTTCCGCAGCGCCCGCTATCCGGCCACGCGGCTGGCATTCGTGCCGGGCCTGCGATCACTGATGATGATCGGCGTGTGTCTGGGGCTGCTGGTCGCCATCGGCCCCGGCGTTCGCCGGTCGTCGAGACGATCGTTGCTCGACCAATGTGGCGATTTGCTGGTTCTGGTCTTTCGTGACGACTTCGATCCGCTGGCTTACTACCTGCAGGACCTTTACCGGCCCGGCGGACGCGAGGAGGCGGCTTTCTACCTCACTCGAAACGAAACGAAAAACGGGTTGCTCGGCGCCATCAATCGCATGAAGCCGCAGCCTGCGGACGCCGCGACGATGAGAGACAAAGTCATGTTCGCGCGCCGCTGTCAAGAGCAAGGCCTGGCGACGGTGCCGACGTTGCTGATCTGTGAGCACGCCACACGGTCGCTGCTGGCGTCTCGCAACACCCTCGACCGTGACCTGTTCTGCAAACCCGTCAGGGGCCGTGGTGCGCGCGGCGCTCTGCTGTTTCAGCGCGTGGCTCACGAGCGCTACCAGACGCCCGACGGCACCGAAGTCGCTCTGGACACCTTGCTCGAGCGACTGCGTGTCATTGGCGACACGGTGCCGATGCTGGTGCAGCCCCGTTTGATCAACCACAGCGAGATCGCCGACCTGGCAGAACAGTCGCTGCTGACCATTCGGGTTTTGACCTGCCTCGATGCCCAAGGCCGACCGGTGGTCACGCATGGCCTGCTGCGCATCCTGTGCAAGCTCGAACCCCGATGGGGACGCAAGGACGAGTACGCAGCGCCGATCGATCTGGAGAGTGGCCACCTGGGCTCGCTGGTCAGCGACCGATTGACCGGATGCAGTCGTCGCTACACCCATCACCCGGTCATGGGCCACCCGGTGAGTGGTCGTCTCTTGAGCGCCTGGCCGCACATCAAGGCCCTCGCCGCCGCGGCGCACCAGACATTTCCACACCGGGTGCTCGTGGGCTGGGACATCGCGTCCACTGCAGAAGGGCCGGTGCTGCTGGAGGGCAACAGCAACCTCGACGTGATGTTTCCGCAACGTGCGTACGGACAGGGGTTCGGCCGAAGTCCGCTGGGGCCGCTGCTGGCACAGCACCTGGCCGCGTTGGCGCGCCAGCACGGCGTTTGACGCCTCAAATGTCGTCCGCCACAGACTGCACTGCAGCGTGAGACTCGACAGTTTGGCCAACGCCTCGACCAAGCGCCACAAGGCACCCCGCCAGCCCACGCATCGTCACATCGATAACTGACGAAAAAATCGCTTGCCACTGACCTGCCCTCCGAGGGTGAACTTCGTCCTCGTCCACAACTGGGCGCCAACCCTCTCTTCCGACCCGGTCACGCCGGCACCTTCACTCATTGGCAACCACCGAATCGCCATAGGCGGGACGGCACATAGCTTCGCGTATGTCGATCAAGACGGCTTCGACCGCCATCCGCCGAGCAGCCTGGCGGAACTGCTGACGATGTTCCGCGAGCACCGGCTGTCGGCACCGGGCGCAGTACCATAACGCTTCCTTTACGCTTCCCCCAGGAGTTGCCTGCCATGTCCACTCTCGTCGTCAAGAACCTGCCCGACCCGCTGCATGACCAGCTGCGCGAGCGCGCGCTGCACAACCGACGTTCGGTCACGCAGGAGGCCATTCACATCCTCGAGCAGGGTTTGCAGGAAAGCACGCGGCGCGAGCCGGTAAAGCTGCCACCGCCTTACAAGCTGAAAGGTGGGCCGGTCACCACCGAGTGGATTCTCGGCGCCATCCGCGAAGGCCGGGCGTAGCGCCGTGGTGCTGGTGGATACCAGCGTCGTCGGCAACCTGCTGCTCGACGGCCCGCTCGCTGCGCCGGCACGCGCGCTCTACGCCGCAGACGCCGACTGGCACACCGAGCCCTTGTTGTTTGCCGAGCTGACGAACGTGATTGCCACCGCAGCGCGTGTGCGCGGCCTGCCGGCCGACCGTGCCCAGGCGGCGCTCGGCAAGGCGCACGAGATGCTCGACGCCGGCATTCATCCGATGGCCGACGCCGACGTGCTGGCCTTGGCGATGCGGCTGCGGGTGAGCGGCTACGACGCGCGCTTCCTGTGCGCCGCCGTGGCGCTGGGCGCGCTCCTTGTCACGGAAGACAAGCGGCTGCGCGACAAAGCGCCCTCCATCACCTGCTCCATCGCCGAGGCACTGGCAAGCTGATGGCCCGAACAGCCCCCACCATCGACCTGACCGACGCCGACAAGCGCGACCTGATCAGCCTGATTCAGGACGGCAAGCCGCTGCCCGAGAAGTACCGCTTTGCGCTGTTCGAGGACAAGCGCGAGGTCGAACTGCTGAGCGCACCGCACATCTACGCGCAACCCTGCAGCTACCAGGTGGCGGTGAAGGTGATCGACATCTTTGGCAACGACACGATGACCCTGATCCCGGTGACGGTGGATTGATGCCCGCCTGACGATGAGACACCACGAATGAGCACCCCCGAATTAACGCCCGGCCTGACCGTGCGCCGCTTCACGCCGCCGCTGCGCCTGGCCGACTTCAAGCTGATCGCGTTCGACTTGGATTCGACGCTGATCAACATCGAGTGCGTCGACGAAATCGCCGACGCGGCCGGCCGCAAGGCGGAGGTGGCGGCGATCACCGAAGCGGCCATGCGTGGCGAGATCACCGACTACAAGGACAGCCTGCGCCGCCGCGTGGCGCTGCTGCGCGGCGTGACCGTGGCGCACATGGAGCAGGTCTTGGTCGAACGGCTGCAGCTCAACCCGGGCGCCGAGGCCCTGGTGGCGGCGTGCAAGGTGGCCGGCATGAAGGTGCTGCTGGTGTCGGGCGGTTTCACCTTCTTTACAGATCGCATCCGCGACCGACTCGGCATCGATTTCACGCGCTCCAATGTGCTGGAGATCGAGCCCGGCGCGAATTGCGGCCAGCTCACCGGCCGCATGGTCGATCAGCCCTGGGGTGACATCTGTGACGGCGCCGAAAAGCGCAGGATGCTGTTGGACACCTGCGCCCAGCTGGGTATCAGCCCGTCACAGGCGATCGCGATGGGTGACGGTGCCAACGACCTGCCGATGATGGGCGCCGCGGGCCTGTCGGTGGCCTACCACGCGAAGCCTGCGGTGCGCGAGCAGGCGATGGTAGCGATCGACAGCGGCGGGCTTGATCGGCTGCTGGAGGTGGTGCGGCCCTAAGGGCCGCGACCACACTCAATACCGTCACCCGGTGCGCAGATCCGACACCCGGTCGACGATGGCGGCATACAGATCGCGTGTGGATGCGATGGCGGCGTCGTGCACCTGCTGCGCGCTCAGCACCTGGCCGTTTGCGCCTGCGAGCGCGCGGGTGGCGGTCGCGCTGGCCACCACGGTGGGCGCATAGCCCAGGTTGAAGCCACCGTGCGCGGTCGAGTTGATGCACATGTGCGTCATGAAGCCGGCCAGCATGATCTTCTGGATGCCGAGGGCCTTCAGCCGCTCGTCGAGGTCGGTCTGCACGAAAGAATTGGGGTAGTTTTTTGTGATTACCGGCTCGCCTGCGATCGGTGCCACCTCATCCGAAATGGCACCGATCTCGGCGTTCACGTCATACGGCGAGCCCGCGCCACCATCGTGCTGAATGTGAAACACCGGCACTTTCAGATCGCGCGCGATCTCCAGCAATTTCGCCGCTTCGGTAATCGCCTGTTCAACGCCGCTGAGCTGCATCACACCCCGGCGGTACGTGTTTTGCAGGTCGATCATGATCAGCGCCGAGTCGTGCAGCTGCCCGGGCTCTTGGCCCAGGCCGACGATGTCTCTCAGCGATGGGGACGGGGTGGCGGTGGGCATGTCTGGACTCCAGTGAGTTGAACGGATTCGAGATTCAAGGTGAGGTCGGCAACACGGCGGTGCCCTCGATTTACAACAAGCCGTCGCGCAGGCTCTGGTTCTTGCGGTCGGTGGTCAGGCCGCCGCGGCAGAGGGCGAAGCCTGTCGGGCACGTCGGCGCTGGATGCCCCTGCCCACCACCGCTGCCGAGGCCACGCCCACGGTGAGCGCCAGCGCCGAGCCGTAGAACACTGCCGACGGCGAACCGTGGTCGAGCAATGCACCGAACATCGGCGCAGCCATGGCAAAGCCCAGATCCAGGCCCGAATACACCATGCCGTAGACGCGGCCTGTGGCGCCCGGCGGCGCCGCCTGCTTGATCAGCATGTCGCGCGACGGGCCGGCCAGCCCGGTGCCGAAGCCAGCCACCGCCGTCAGCACCACCGCCATCATGCCGGGCAGCACACCGCTGCCGACCAACACCAGCAGCGCCGCGGAGGCGAGCAGGCAGGCGCTGATGATTTTTTCGAGCCGGTCGCTGCGCGACGCCAGAAAGCCGCCGATGACGATGCCCACCGCGCCGAACAGCATGTAGCCACTGACGACCAACGAGGTCAGTGTCAGCGGCAAGCCGGTGATCTGTTGCAGCGCCGGGCTGGCGAAGCCCTGGATGGCGCTGAGCGCGCAAGTCGACCAGAAAAAAAACGAGAAGCACATCCACACCGAGGGCAGGCGCAGGAAGGCCATAGGGTGCTCGGGCACCAGCGGCTTTGAGCCCTTGCCGAGGGCGGCGGGCACCGGCGCCCACTCGCCTTGGCGGTCGTCGATCGCATCGCGCTGCCACCACAGGATCGCCATCACCACCACCGCCAACACCGAGGCGCAGGCGGCGGCCACACGCCAGGAGCCGAAGGCAGCAGTCAGGCCGGTGAGGAACAGCGGCGCGGCCGCCCAACCGAGGTTGCCGGTCAGGCCGTGCGTGCTGAACGCATGGCCCAGGCGCGCTGCCGAAACACGCCGGTTCAGGATGGTGAAGTCGGCAGGGTGGAACGGGCAGTTGCCGAGCCCGGCGAGCGCGGCCGCCAGCATCAGCCCGCCATAGCCGGTGGCCAGCGAGACCGCAACGCCCGACAGCGCGAAGCACGACAGCGCGGCGAACAGCACCGGCCGCGCACCGATGCGGTCGACCACGAACCCGGCCAACGCCTGGCCGATGCCGGAAATCACGAAGAAAGTGGTGACCAGCAGACCGAGCTCGGCGTAGCTGAACCCGAAGTCGCGGATGAACAGCGGAAACAGCGGCGGCAGCAGCAGGTGAAAGAAGTGCGAAGTGCCGTGCGCCAGGCCGACCAGGCCGATCGTGCGGGCGTCTTGCCGCAGAGAAACGGCGGGGGTCGTCGAGGGTGAAGAGGCGCTGGGAGTCATCGCGGGCATCGGTGACGTCGGCGAATGGCCGACTGACGCTTATGACTGTAGTGTGGCCGATGCGGCGCAGTGACGACAGCCGGACCATGGGGCTCGGCTACAGCAGCGCGTTCAGCGCCATGGTGAAGTGCTCGGTGGGCCTGTCGCCCTGCCGCCCGCCAGGTGATACCGAAACACGCCTGCGCTTGTCCATTCGGTGCGTAAGGTGAGCATCTGCAGCGACGACTGTGGCGTAGCAGCGAGTTCCACACCCTCTTCCCTTCGGAGATCACCATGAAAATACGCATCGCGACGATCTTGTTGACCCTCAGCGTCCTCGGCGCTGCCAGCACCGCCGGCGCCCACGCCACCACCGTGCTGAGCCCCGAACACGAAGCCGCCTCGGGTAGCCTGTTCACAGTGCCGCAGGGCCGGGCGCGCATCGTCATCCTGCGACCGGAGGACCGGGTGGTGCTCATCGGCACCGAGGTGAAGATCGATGGCGAGCCGCTGGCATCTCCGATCGGCAAGTCGCTGCTGGTCAAAGACGTGGCACCGGGCAAACACAAGGTCACCGCCTATGCGCAAGACACCAAGACCCTCGAGGTCGACCTCAAGGCCGGTGAAACCGTCTACGTTCAGCAGCGCCAGACCTTCGGCCGGCTGCAGCGGCACGCCCGGCTGACGCAGATCCAGGTGGCCGAGGGGCAGCGCGAAGCCTGGGGGCGCGGCGCCCGATAATGTGGCGGGCAGCGCAGTCCGCGCCTGCATCCACCGCCGACGCCTCTGCATGACCCAGATCCTCTACGACTACACCCGCCAGGATGCGCGCGGCTCCAGCTGCACTGCGCAAGCCTGGGCCAAGGTGCCTGTGCCGTTGACGCCGCCAGAACGCAGCGCGCTGAAGGCCCGCGCTGCAGCGCTGCTGAAGCAGCACAACGCCGTGTTGGTCGCCCATTACTACGTCGATGGCGACCTGCAGGATCTGGCGTTGGAGACCGGCGGCTGCGTTGCCGATTCGCTGGAAATGGCGCGCTTCGGCCGTGACCACGCCAGCCAGACGCTGGTCGTCGCTGGCGTGCGCTTCATGGGCGAGAGCGCGAAGATCCTGAGCCCGGCCAAGCGCGTGCTGATGCCCGACCTCGACGCCACCTGCTCGCTCGACCTCGGTTGCCCTTCCGCTGCTTTTTCAGAGTTCTGTGACGCCCACCCGGACCGCACCGTGGTCGTCTACGCCAACACCAGCGCCGCGGTGAAGGCGCGTGCCGACTGGATGGTCACCAGCTCCTGAGCGCTGGCGATCGTGCAGCACCTGAAAGACCAAGGCCAGAAAGTGCTGTGGGCGCCTGACCGGCACCTGGGCCGCTACATCCAGCAGCACACCGGCGCCGACATGCTGATGTGGAACGGCGAGTGCATCGTGCACGACGAGTTCAAGGGCCTCGAGCTCGAACTGCTGAAGGCGCAGCACCCCGAGGCCAAGGTGCTGGTGCACCCCGAATCGCCCGAGGCGGTGGTGAAGCTGGCCGATGTGGTCGGCTCGACCTCGCAACTGCTGAACGCGGTGACGACGATGGACGCCCCCACTTTCATCGTTGCGACCGATAACGGCCTGATGCACCGCATGCGGCAACTCGCGCCGACCAAAACGCTGCTTGAAGCGCCGACCGCGGGCGACAGCGCCACCTGCAAGAGCTGCGCGCACTGCCCGTGGATGGCGATGAATGCGCTGCAGGGCGTCATCGACTGCCTGGAATCCGGCCACGGTGAAATCCACGTCGAAGAGCCGATCCGCAGCCACGCACTCGGCTGCATCGACCGCATGCTGGACTTCGTCAAGGCCAATCCGGCAGCGACGCAGAAGCCCGGCCTGGTGCCGCACCTCGGCGCGGCTTGAATGACTGCCCCCACGCGCCTGCGGCACTGCCCCCCGAGGGGGCGCTCAGGCTGCTTGGGGCGACCCGGCGCTGCCTGACCGGGTTCATGTTCGAGATCAACGAAGACCTGGCCGAAGCCCGCGCGCGCAATGTGCATGATGCGTTGCGCGAAGACATCGGCCAGCACGACTGGACGGCCGAACTGGTGCCAGCCGACCAGCGGGTGGCCGCGCGGGTGCTGGTGCGTGAAGAGGCGGTGCTGTGCGGCCGCGACTGGTTCGATGACTGCGTGCTCGCACTCGACCCCAGCGCCCGCGTCGATTGGCACGCCGCCGAAGGCGCGCTGATGGCGGCGAACACACGCGTCTGCCACATTGAATCGAACGCCCGTGCGCTGCTGTCGGCCGAGCGTCCCGCGCTGAACTTCCTGCAGCTGCTGTCGGGCACGGCGACGGCGACGCGGCGCTTTGTCGATGCCATCGCTGACGCCTCACCCAACCCGCGCGGCTGCCTGATCCTCGACACCCGCAAAACACTGCCCGGCCTGCGCCAGGCGCAAAAATATGCCGTGCGCACAGGTGGCGGCCACAACCAGCGGCTGGCGCTGTGGCACGGCATCCTGATCAAGGAAAACCACATCGCCGCAGCCGGTGGCGTCACCGCGGTGCTGCGTAACGCGCAGGCGCTGAACGCGGGCGTGGACATCCAGATCGAGGTCGAATCGCCGGCGCAACTGGCCGAGGCGCTGGCGGCCGGTGCAATCAGTGTGCTGCTCGACAATTTCGATCTGTCCGGCATGCGTGCGGCGGTCGCGTTGAATGCAAGCCGCGCGCTGCTGGAAGTCTCCGGTGGCGTGCAGCTGGAGCAGGTGCGCGAAATCGCCGCCACCGGCGTCGACCGCATCTCGATCGGCCGCCTGACCAAGGATGTGCGGGCCACCGACTACTCGATGCGGGTGCTGCACACCCTTTGAGTTCTCACAGGCCAAGGTCACCATGCGCGCACGGCGCTGAGCCGTGGTGCGGAGCCGTGGTGCGGAGCCGTGGTGCTAGGCGCTCAAGCCGCGCGTCTTGGGCTTCTTGCCGGCGCGCACGCCCCGCATCAGCACCGTCGGGAAACTGACGGGCAAGGCATACGGATAGTCGCGGCTGTAGTGCAGCCCGCGGCTTTCGTGGCGCATCAGCGCCGAGCGCACGATCAGCTCGGCGCAGTCGACCAGGTTGCGCAGCTCCAGCAGGTCGCGGTTGACGCGGAAGCTGCCGTAGTAGTCGTCGATCTCACTGCGCAGCAGCTTGATGCGGTGCAGCGCGCGCTCCAGCCGCTTGGTCGTGCGCACGATGCCGACGTAGTTCCACATCAGCAGCCGCAGCTCGTCCCAGTTGTGGGCGATCACCACTTGCTCGTCGGCGTTCTCGACCTGGCTCTCGTCCCACACCGGCAGCGCGGGCTCGCTGCGTGCGGGCTGCGCCTCGATGTCCTGCGCACAGGTGCGGCCCAGCACCACGCATTCGAGCAGCGAGTTGCTGGCGAGGCGATTGGCACCGTGCAGGCCGGTGTAGGTGGTTTCGCCCACCGCGTACAGCCCGGGCAGGTCGGTGCGGCCGTGCAGGTCGGTGACCACGCCGCCGCAGGTGTAGTGCGCGGCCGGCACCACCGGGATCGGCTGCCGCGCGATGTCGATGCCGAGTGCCAGGCAGCGTGCGTGAATGGTCGGGAAATGTTCCTTCAGGAATGCCTCTCCTTTTTGTTCGACGATGGGTGTGGCGTCGAGCCACACATGGTCGAGGCCGTGCCGCTTCATCTCGAAGTCGATCGCGCGGGCCACGATGTCGCGCGGCGCCAGCTCCATGCGCTCATCGTGCGCGGCCATGAAACGTTGGCCACCCGGATCGCCCGGTCCCAAGCTCGGCAGCGTCAGGTGCGCACCTTCGCCGCGCAACGCCTCGGTGATCAGGAAACTGCGCTCCTGCGGG
The DNA here is from genome assembly GCA_031427315.1 of Burkholderiales bacterium. Taxonomy (GTDB): domain Bacteria; phylum Pseudomonadota; class Gammaproteobacteria; order Burkholderiales; family Burkholderiaceae_C; genus PBB1. Next base: position 10,537 of record JANPNF010000207.1, read on the forward strand.
TGGTACAGGCAGGTCGGGTGGAACTGGATGAATTCCATGTTGCCGATGCGGCAGCCGGCACGCCACGCCATCGCGATGCCGTCGCCGGTGGCGGTGTCGGGATTGCTCGTGTAACGGTAGACCTTGCCGACACCACCGGTCGCCAGCACCACGGCACGCGCCGGCAGCGTCTCGACGCGCTGGCTGTCGATGTCGAGCGCGTAGACGCCGTAGCAGCGCGGCGGCTCGTCGCGCTTGAGTTGGCGCGAGGTGATCACGTCGACCGCCATCCAGCGCTCGCGCATGTCGATGTTCGGGTGGCGCTTGACCTCGGCCAGCAGCACGTCGTGGATCGCCTTGCCCGTCGCATCGGCCGCGTGTGCGATGCGGCGCACCGCGTGGCCGCCCTCGCGTGTCAGGTGCAGGCCCAGCGGGCCGTCGGGGTCAGCCGAAAACGGCACGCCGCGCGCCACCAGCCAGGCGATCGCCTCGGCGCTGTGCTGCGCAATGAAACGCGCGGTGTGCTCGTCGACCAGGCCGGCGCCTGCATCCTGCGTGTCGCGCACATGCGAATCGATGCTGTCGTCGTCGCCCAGCACACCGACGATGCCGCCCTGCGCCCAGGCGGTTGCCGACTCACCCAGGTTGCGCTTGGCCAGCACGATGACCGGGTGCTCGGACGCCAAATGCAGCGCCACCGTCAGGCCGGCCAGACCGGCGCCGATGATGACCACCGGCAAGTCGTCGCGCACCGAATCAGTGGGCGACATGGGGGGAGACGCCGTGGCGTCGGCAGTTCGAATGGCGACTTGATGACATCGATTGATTCTATCGACGCACCTGCCGCAGGCCGTGCCGCTCGCCCCCGTAGCGTCGAGGGGATGGCATCCGGCGCACGACTGTGCCAGCATCGGCAGGGGCGTTTTTCGTGGCGGATGCAGCGCCGCGGAGACCACCCGACACACCCACCCATCCACCGCCTTTGCAACGAGGGCCCCATGAGCATCTACAGCAGCCGCACCGGCAACCCCACCGCCGACTACCGCGACACGGCGCCGATGGACAACGACGGGTGGGAATCGACCCGCGCGCAAACCGCGCTGGCCACCCAGCTGATGAACCACGACGATCTGGAGCGCAACGCTGCGCAGCAGGACATCGGCCGCCCGGTCGCCGACCATGTGCGTGAGCTGTTCGTGTCGTGCGCACCCGGCGAGGCGCTTCAACAGCAGTTCGAGCACCTGAAGCCAGACTTCATCGCCATCCACGATCTGGGCACGCGCTCATCGCGACAGTTGCTGCGCGGCATTGCCGCGGCCTGCAGCCGGCCGGTGCACAAGCTGGTGCTGCGGCGGCAGGGCCAGGGCACGCCGCTGGCATCGATCGACTACATCGACGTGCCGGTCGCGGCACAGCAGGTGCTGCGGCTGTATTCCACTGACGTGGCCGACACCCACGACGCGGCCGCCGCCCACGGCGTGGCGCGCACACTGCTGGCCTTCAGCCAGCTCGGCGTGATGATGGTGGGCTCACTGCCAGCAGCCACGCTGAACACCACGCTCCGGCCCTGGCATGAGGAGGTGATCCGCAGCCCCTGGCACAACCGCCAGCTGCTGCTGCTGCCGCTGACCAACAGCGCGACGTTGGTGACGCAAGGTCAGGAGATGGTGCGCGGCAGCGCGATCACGCTGCGCACGACACCGGTGGTCACCCGCCCGGCGGATGCCTGGAACTTTATCCATGGCACCTGGAACCGCATGCACGGCAACATCACCGAACCATTGCGCACCGCCGCGGTGGTGTCGGCATCGGCACCCACCCGGGCACCGGCGCTGCAGGACACCCTGCCGATGGGCATCGACAGCCCCGCCTTCGCGCCCACCAATATGCTGCCGCTGCGGCCGATGCCCGATGTGACGGCCAAGCCCGAGCCGATGCACGACGAAGTGCTTGAGGTGTACGTGCATCAAGTTTGCGAACTCAGCGGCGTGGTCGGCTGCTGCGTGTTCGACATCGGCTCCGGCCTGCCCGTCGCGAGTTCAGGCTCCGGCGTGCCGCCTGCCGAGCTGGCGCGCCAGGGCCGCAGCATCCTGTCGGCGATGGGCAGCAGCAGCCGGGTCCTCGGCCTCGGCCACACGCTGCCCGATGCCGCGATCACACTCGGCTCGCACCACCTGCTGCTGCGCTCGGTGGACAAGCACAGTGGCATGGCACTGATCACCGTGCTCGACCGCACCACCGCCAACCTGACGCTCGCCCGACTGCAAATCGAGCGGCTCGATCCCTTGCTGGACCGCTGAGCCGCTCGCTCTTTTCAGCGCACGTCAGTGCACCACGCGGTCGAAGACGAACTCGCCGTTTTCGACACGCACCGGGATCACATCCTTCGGGCCGAACTTGCCCTCGAGGATCAGCTTGGCCACCGGGTTCTCGATGCGCTGCTGAATCGCCCGCTTCAGTGGCCGCGCACCGAACACCGGATCGAAACCGGCCTTGGCCAAATCGGCCAGCGCCTGCGCCGACACGTCGAGCTTCATGTCCATTTTTTCGAGGCGTGCCTCCAGCACCTTGAGCTGGATCTTCGCGATCGCCGCGATGTTGCTGTGATCGAGCGCGTGGAACACCACCACCTCATCGATGCGGTTCAGAAACTCCGGACGGAAATGCTGCTTCACCTCGACCCACACCGCGTCGCGGATGTCTTCGCTCGGCTGCCCGGCCATCTGCATGATCTGGTGTGAGACCAGGTTGCTGGTCATCACGATCACGCAGTTCTTGAAGTCCACGGTGCGGCCCTGGCCGTCGGTCAGCCGACCGTCGTCGAGCACCTGCAGCAGCACGTTGAAGACGTCGGGGTGCGCCTTCTCGACCTCGTCGAGCAGCAGCACGCAGTAAGGCTTGCGGCGCACCGCCTCGGTCAAGTAACCGCCCTCGTCGTAGCCCACATAGCCCGGCGGCGCACCGATCAGGCGGCTGACCGAGTGCTTCTCCATGTACTCGCTCATGTCGATGCGAACCAAGTGGTCTTCGCTGTCGAACAGGAATCCGGCCAGCGCCTTGCACAGCTCGGTCTTGCCGACGCCGGTCGGGCCGAGAAACAAGAAGCTGCCGGTTGGCCGGTTCGGGTCGCTCAGGCCGGAGCGTGAGCGGCGGATCGCGTTTGCGACCGCGGTGATCGCTTCATTCTGGCCGATCACACGCTCGTGCAGGCGATTCTCCATCTGCAGCAGCTTCTCGCGTTCGCCCTGCATCAGCTTGGCGACAGGAATGCCAGTGGCACGCGCGACGACTTCGGCGATTTCCTCGGCACCCACCAGCGTGCGCAGCAGCTGCGGCTTGCCGCCCGCCTTGCTCTTGCCCTGCTCCTTCGACTGCGCGTCGGCGAGCTTCTTCTCCAGCTCGGGCAGCCGACCGTATTGCAGTTCAGCGACCTTGTTGAAGTCGCCCTTGCGCTTCCAGTCCTCGATCTGGAAGCGGATGCGGTCGATCTCTTCCTTGATGTGCGCCGAGCCCTGCGCCGTGGCTTTTTCCGACTTCCAGATTTCGTCCAGATCGGCGGCTTCGCGCTGCAGCTTGGTGATCTCTTCCTCAATCAATGCAAAGCGCTTTTGCGACGACTCGTCCTTCTCGCGGCGCACCGCCTCGCGCTCGATCTGCAGCTGGATCAGCCGGCGGTCGAGCTTGTCCATCACCTCGGGCTTCGAGTCGATCTCGATCTTCACCTTGGCCGCCGCCTCGTCGATCAGGTCGATCGCCTTGTCGGGCAAAAAGCGGTCGGTGATGTCGCGGTGGCTGAGCCCCGCCGCAGCGACGATGGCTGGGTCGGTGATTTCGACGCCGTGGTGAACTTCGTACTTTTCCTGCAGGCCGCGCAGGATCGCGATGGTGGCTTCGACCGTCGGCTCGCCGACCAATATCTTTTGAAAGCGCCGCTCCAGCGCCGCGTCCTTCTCGACGTACTTGCGGTACTCATTCAGCGTGGTCGCGCCGATGCAGTGCAACTCACCGCGCGCCAGTGCGGGCTTCAGCATGTTGCCGGCGTCCATCGCGCCTTCGGCCTTGCCGGCGCCGACCATCGTGTGGATCTCGTCGATGAAGACGATGGTTTGGCCTTCGTCCTGCGCCACTTCCTTCAGCACACTCTTGAGCCGTTCCTCGAACTCGCCGCGGAACTTGGCGCCGGCCAGCAGCAGCGCCATGTCGAGCACCAGCACGCGCTTGTTCTTCAGCGACTCGGGCACCTCGCCGGCCACGATGCGCTGCGCCAGCCCTTCGACGATGGCCGTCTTGCCCACGCCGGGCTCGCCGATCAGCACCGGGTTGTTTTTGGTGCGGCGTTGCAGCACCTGGATCGCGCGGCGGATCTCATCGTCGCGGCCGATCACCGGGTCGAGCTTGCCCAGGCGCGCGCGCTCGGTCAAATCGATCGTGTACTTCTTCAGCGCCTCGCGCTGGCCCTCGCCTTCGGCGCTGTCCATCTTCTGTCCACCGCGCACCGCCTCGATGGCGGCTTCCAGGGCCTTGCGGGTGACGCCGTGCTCCTTGAGTAGCGCGCCGATGGCGTTGGCGCCGTTGCCCTTGCTGTCGGCAGCGGCCAACAGAAACATCTCGCTGGCAATGAACTGGTCGCCGCGTTTGGTGGCCTCCTTCTCGGCCGCCTGCAGCAGGCCGACGAGTTCGCGGCCGGGCTGCACCTGTTCGCCACCCTGTACCTGCGGCAACTTGTTCAACGCCGCATCAAGAGTGGCCTGCAGCTTGGCGGTGTTGACCCCGGCGCGCGATAGCAGGGCCTTGGGCCCGTCGGCCTGCGCGAGCATGGCTGTCAACAGGTGCGCCGGCTCCACATACGGGTTGTCGCGGCCGTTGGCCAGGCTCTGCGCCTCGGACAGCGCTTCCTGGAAAGTGGTAGTGAGTTTGTCGAGACGCATGGCGAAGTCCTCCAATAGCCCTTAGTTTGAGGAGATGATCGACCATTTCAAGACGCCCACCGGTGTCAGGCCCGCTTGTGCGTGCGCCCATTTGGCAAGCCGCTCGGGTCCATCGTTGCAGGGCGATAGCGAAAGAGGAAGCCCTGAACAATCGACAGCCGGTGCGAATCCCTGGTCGGTCGCGTCCATCGAATACACTGGAAACTGGGCTTTAACCAGGGTTCCTTAACATGATCTCCACCACATATATCAGCCAGGCATCAGAAAGCTACTCCGACGAGGATCTTCTCAAACTGTTGGAGCAATGCCATCGCAACAACACTGCAAGTGGCGTCACCGGGATGCTCCTGTTCGGC
>JANPNF010000208.1:0-8132 GCA_031427315.1 Burkholderiales bacterium
TTGCTAATACGGTGCGTCTCGGATTGAGTCTGGTGCGTTGTGCCCCGACACGGTAGACAAGGGGCGGTCAATGGATCAGGTCAAGCAGGGCACCGACGCCTTGTTCATTCTTTTGGGCGCCATCATGGTGCTCGCCATGCATGCGGGGTTTGCCTTTCTGGAGCTGGGCACAGTTCGCAAGAAGAACCAGGTCAATGCGCTGGTCAAGATCCTGGTCGACTTTTCGGTGTCGACGCTGGCGTATTTCTTCGTGGGCTACACCGTTGCCTATGGCGTGGATTTTTTCAGCAGCGCTCACACGCTCGCCGACCGCAATGGCTACGAGCTGGTCAAGTTCTTCTTCCTGCTGACGTTTGCCGCGGCGATTCCTGCCATCGTTTCTGGCGGCATCGCCGAGCGGGCACGCTTCGGCCCGCAACTGGCGGCCACCGCAGTGCTGGTGGGTCTGGTGTACCCCGTGTTCGAAGGCATCACCTGGAACGGACGCTTCGGCGTGCAGGCCTGGATACAGGCCACCACCGGCCACCCATTCCACGACTTTGCCGGCAGTGTGGTGGTGCACGCGGTGGGCGGCTGGATCGGTCTGGCCGCGGTGCTTTTGCTCGGCGCGCGCAGCAACCGCTATCGCAAGGACGGCGCGATCAGCGCACACCCGCCGTCGAGCATCCCGTTCCTGGCGCTCGGCGCCTGGGTGTTGACGGTGGGCTGGTTCGGCTTCAATGTGATGAGCGCGCAGACCATCGACAAGATCTCCGGCCTGGTGGCAGTGAACTCGCTGATGGCGATGGCCGGCGGCACGCTGGTCGCCACGTGGATGGGCCGCAACGACCCTGGCTTCACCTACAACGGCCCGCTCGCCGGGCTGGTGGCGGTATGTGCCGGATCCGACGTGATGCATCCAGCGGGCGCGCTGGTCACTGGCGCCGTGGCCGGCGCGATCTTCGTCTCGCTGTTCACGCTGACGCAGAACCGCTGGAAGATCGACGATGTGCTGGGCGTGTGGCCGCTGCACGGCCTGTGCGGCGCCTGGGGCGGGATCGCCTGCGGCATCTTCGGCCTGCCCGCACTCGGCGGGCTGGGTGGCGTCAACCTGACGGCGCAGCTGCTCGGAACGGCCATGGGCGTGCTTTGGGGCTTCGGGGGTGGGTTGGTGGTCTACGGTGCCGTCAAAGCCGCGGTGGGGTTGAGGCTGTCAGCCGAAGAGGAATACGACGGAGCCGACCTGTCGATCCACCGCATCGGCGCCACGCCGGAGCGGGAAGTCAGCTGGTGACCTGACGTGGGGGCGCCGCCGATCACGGCACCGTGACTGCTGTCACTGAAACATCCCCAGCATGCGCTCCAGCGCCGCGATGAACGGCATCTGCATCAGCGGCAGCGTCAGCAGCACGCCCACCAAGCCGACCGACATCGTGATCGGGAAGCCGATCGCGAAGATGTTCATCTGCTGCGCCACGCGGGCGATGATGCCCAGCACAAGGTTGGTGAACAGCAGCATCGCGATCAGCGGCAGCGCGATCCATAGGCCGAGGCTGAAGATCTCTGCGCCCCACAGCTCGGGCCGCACGGCCTTCAAGAAGGCGAACGGCGCGTCGCCGACCGGAAACGCTTCGAAGCTCTGCGCCACCGCGGCGATCAGCAGCAGATGGCCGTTGATGACGATGAACAGCCAGCTGACGATGGCGCTGAAAAAGGAGCTGAGCGCGGTGCTCTGACTGCGGGTGATCGGGTCGAAAAAGCCAGCGAAATTGAGGCCCATCTGCAGCCCGCCGATCTCGCCGGCGAACTCGACCGCGGCAAACACGATGCGCACCGCGAAGGCGATCGACAGTCCGATCAGCACCTGCTGCACCACCAGCATCAGCGCCAACGGCGAATCGAGTGCCACCACCGGCATCGCAGGCAGCGAGGGCTGCATGACGAAAGCGATCAAGAACGACAGCGCCACCTTCAGCCGCATCGGCACGCTGCGCTGGCCGATCACCGGCATCGTGCCCAGCATCGCCAGCACCCGCAGAAAGGGCCACAACAGCGGGCTGACCCAGGCCCAGACCTGCGCCTCGTTGAAGGTCAGCACGCCAGGCTTTCAGAGCGCGCGACCAGCTCGGCGCCGAGCCGCCTCAAGGCGGGCTGCGCCCCCTCGGGGGACAGTGCAGTGGCGCAGCCACAAGCGTGGGGGCGCCATGTCAGCCCACGACCGACGGGATCGACTGGATCGTGCGTTGCAGGTACTCGACCAGCGTGGTCAGCATCCACGGCCCGACGATGGTCAGCACGCCGACGGCCGCAAGGATTTTTGGCACGAACGACAAGGTCGGCTCGTTGATCTGCGTGGCCGCCTGGAAGATGCTGACCAGCAGGCCGACGCCCAGCACCGTCAGCAGCACCGGCGCAGAAACCAGCAACAGCAAGTGCAAGGCCTGCTGGCCGAAGGTGAAGACTTGTTGTGAGTCCATCGAAAGTCCTCAAGCAAAACTGGCGGCCAAAGAGCCCAAAAGAAGGTTCCAGCCATCGGCCAGCACGAACAGCATTAGCTTGAACGGCAGTGCGATCAGCACCGGGCTCAGCATCACCATGCCCAGGCTGGTCAACACGCTGGCCACGATGATGTCGATGACGAGAAACGGCACGAAGATCAAGAAGCCAATCTGGAACGCGCTCTTCAACTCACTGGTGACGAAGGCCGGCACCAGCACCTTGAACGGCACATCGGCCGACTTGATGGACGGGTCGATCTTGCCCAGTTTGGCGAACAGCATCACATCGGCCTGGCGCGTTTGCTTCAGCATGAATTCGCGCATCGGGACCTCGCCGCGCTTGAGCGCTTCATCGAAGGCGATCTGGTTGGCGTTGAACGGCACGTAGGCCTCGGTGTAGACGCGGTCGATGGTCGGCCCCATCACGAAGAAGGTCAAAAACAGGCTCAGGCCGACCACCACCTGGTTCGGCGGCGCCGACTGTGTGCCCATCGCCTGGCGCAGCAGGCTGAGCACGATGACGATGCGGGTGAAGCCGGTCATCAGCAGCAACACCGCTGGCAAAAAGCTGAGCGCGGTGAAAAACAACAGCGTCTGGATCGGCACCGAGTAGCTGGTGCCCTGCGCGCCCTGGCCGATCACCAGCGGCAAATTGGCGCCAGCACTCTGCGCGAACACCGCACCGCTGGCAAAAGCCAGCAGCGTGAAGGGCAAGGCGACCAGCGCACGCAAGCCGATGCGTCGGCCGCGCTTGAACCGCAACACATCAAGGCGCACGGTCGGCTCCTGCAGCCGGGCCGCGCAAACGCCCCAGCACCTGGGCGAATGATCCTGCCACGCCGCCAGCCGTTGCGGCGGGCGCCGCCACCTCAGCGGCCGGCGCCATCGTGTGCAGCGTCGTGATGCTGTGCGGCGTGACGCCCAGCACCAGCCAGCGGCGCTGATCGCCCTGCCCGACCTCCACAGTCAGGATGCGTTGGGAGGTCGACAGCGGCAGCGCCGCAATGCTGCGCATCATGCCGCCCGAGGCAGCACCGCCGAGCGGCGTGCGCTTGAGCAGCCACAGCGCCAGCGGGATCATCACGATGATCGCTGCGAACCACAGCAGCGAGGTCCAGGGCATGGTGTTCATCGAGCAGTCCGTGCGCGATCAGGCATCAGCTGCCGCGGCTCAGGCGCCGCATGCGTTCGCTCGGCGTGACGATGTCGGTCAGCCGGATGCCGAACTTGTCGTTGACCACCACCACCTCGCCTTGGGCGATCAGGTAGCCGTTGACCAGCACGTCCATCGGCTCGCCGGCCATCGCTTCGAGCTCAACCACCGAGCCCTGCGCCAGCTGCAGGATGTGCTTGATCGGGATGCGGGTGCGGCCCAGCTCCACGGTGAGCTGCACCGGGATGTCCAGGATCATGTTGATGTCGTTGCCCGCCACCATGCCGGAGTCGCTGGCGAAGTTGGCGAACTTGGCCGGTGCCACCGAATCGACGGTGTTCTGCAGGGCCGAGGTGATTGGGGCGTCGGACGACACCACGGTGGTTTCCGTCGGTTTCGATTCGGCCAGCGCGGCGGCCCACTCGGCGGCCATCGCGTCTTCTTCGGCTTGCTTTTGTGCGGTGACATCAGACATTGCTTGCTCCCAGCCAGCCCGTGTTCGAGCTGGACAACAGTTGATCGACCTTCAGCGCATAGCGCCCATTGGCAATGCCGTAGTGGCACTCCAGCACCGGCACCCCTGAGATCTTTGCCTCGATGCCGGGCTGCAAATCCAGCTCGATGAAGTCTCCGACCTTGAACGACAGCAGCTGTTCGACCGTGGCCGGTGCGGTGGCGAGTTCGGCCACCAGCTCGACGTCGGCAGCCTTGATCTGCTCTTTGAGCAGGTCCACCCAACGACGGTCGGCGCCGGCGCCTTCCCCTTGCATCGTGGAATACAGCACGTCTCGGATCGGCTCCAGCGTCGAGTACGGAATGCAGAAATGGATGGTGCCGATCGACTCGCCGATCTCCAGCGTGAACGAGGTCGTGACCATGATCTCGCTGGGCGTCGCGATGTTGGCGAACTGCGGCTGCATTTCCGAGCGCTGGTACTCGAGTTCCAACGGATAGATGTCGCTCCAGGCCTTCTTGTACTCGGCGGTGACCACCTCGATCAGCCGAGCGATGATGCGCTGCTCGGTCAGCGAGAAGTCGCGGCCCTCGATGCGCGTTCGGTACTTGCCCGCCCCGCCGAACAGTGCGTCGATCACCGCGAACACCAGCGTCGGATCGCAGACGATGAGCCCGTTGCCGCGCAACGGCTTGACACTCACGATGTTGAAGTTCGTCGGCACGACGATCTCATGCAAGAAGGCGCTGAACTTCTGCACCTTGATGCCGCCAATCGACACCTCGGGGCTTTTGCGGATCAAGTTGAAGAGGCCCTGGCGAATGTTGCGGGCGAAGCGCTCGCTGACGATGTCCATCGCCGGCATGCGCCCGCGGACGATGCGCTCCTGGCTGGCGATGTCGTAGTTGCGAACGCTCCCGGTGGGCACGTCTTCGACTTCGAGCTTCTGGCTCTCGCCAGTGATGCCTTGCAGCAGGGCATCGACTTCGTCTTGCGACAGGATCTGCTGACTCATTTGGGCTGCGCGCTCACTGAATGATGAAGCTGGAGAAGTTGACGGCGACGATCGGGTTGTGTTCGACCGGCTTCTTCTTTTTCTTCTTCGGTTTGTCGGCGGCATCGCCCGATGGGCTGGGTTCGGTTTCCGGTGCGTCAGCCTCGATGTGGATGCCCATCGGGCGCACCGACTCGCGCATGATCTCGGCGGCGAGCAGGTCTTTGCCGCTGCGTTCCAGCAGTTCCTGCGAGGTCTTGTGGGCCAGCACCATCAGGATGCCGTTGCGCACCGCCGGCAGGTACAGCTTGATGTCATCGGCGACATGCGCGTCGTCCACCTGCAGGGTGATGCCGATCTGCGCGAAACGCTCTGCATCGCGATCGGCCAGGTTGACGACGAACGGGTCGAGCGCCACGAACACCGGCGGCGCCTTGTGCTCGTCCTTCTTGGCGTGCTCTTCCTTGGCCGCGGGCGCATCGCCATCCTCGGCGTCCGCCGAGGCTTCAGCGGCCGCCTTCTGCTTGAGCATGTAGGCCGCGACGCCACCACCGATCAGCAGCACCGCCAGCACCGCCGCGATGATGATGATCAGCCTCTTCTTGCCCTTCTTCGGCACGACGATGTCGGCATCGGCAACAGGGGGTGCGGCGGCGGCAGTGGCCATGACGGGTCCTTCAAATGAGAGTCGCAAGCCGGTGGCGCCCTGTGGCAGGGCCGCACGCTGACGTTCGATTCATTATCAAAACCGAGCGTTTGCGCGAAGCGTTGATAAGGGACGGGAATAGGGGGGAATTGGCACTTGCATTCGCCCGTCGGCTGGGCGCGCGCCTTGCTGGCGGCCCGCCGGGGTTCGCTTCTGCGAAAGGCTTGAGCCCTGCGGGCGACCGCGCCGGGTCTCGGCCCGGCTGCCGAGTAACTTTCTTCTGCTGGCACAGAAGAAAGTCACCAAAGAAGAGTGCCCGAACACCAGCCATTTGATCGGCTCGCTACGGCCAGCCGCCTACTTCACAGACTCTGGCCCGAGAACACTCGCCGAACTACTTCAGCAGTTCCCTCGCTCAGGTTCAAACATGCGGGCTCGCTACACCTCGACCCTGTCGGGTCCTCGCTTTGGGTTCTCGTGCCGGAGCCTTTGCGGTTCGCCTGTAGCCGCAGCGTGACAACCAAATGGCTGGTGTTCAGGCCCTTTGCTTTGGTGACTTTCATTTGGGCCCGCAACTGAAAGTTACCCGCCTGTCGGGGCGGGACCCGACGCAGTGCCGCGCAACAGCGCGCTGCCACGCAAGGCGTATGACTACGCGTAGGTGTCCAGCGCCGATCCCGCCCGCGGCCGCGCCGCAACAATCGACGCCACCGGCGTGTCATCGGTGTCATCAGACCGCTGGGCACGGCCCGAGGGGCGAACTGCCTCGCGCTCAGACGCCTGCCGCCCCGCCTGCTCCGAGACGCCGCCACCGCTGAGGGTGAAGCCGGCGTCTTTGAGTGACGAAGCCAGCTCGGCCCAGCCGGCTTCGATGGCCTGCCGGGTCTGCGCCCGATCGGCACCGAAATCGACCCTGGCCTGGTCGCCGTTCATCGTGATCTGCACCGACACCGGCCCCAAATCAGCGGGGTTCAAATGCAGTTCGGCCTTCGAGAGCCCGCCGCGCGCGAACACGCTGACCTGGGCGGCCAATGCCTCGTCGAATCCCGGATCGCCGACCGCGGTGGCCACCGTGGCGGTGGTCGATGCGGCGCTGTCGATTGAGCGAGCCAACGCGGCCACGCCGTGGGCGCCGATCGCTGCATTGGCGCCCAAGGGCAAGGCATCAAGTGCAGCACTGGTTTTAGGTACTTCCTCGGCCTGGCCGACGCCGGTTGCCAGCGCCGCCAGGGGGGCCAGTGCGGCCTCGGGCAGCCACGCATTCGGCAGCGCGCCTGAGGCGGCGGTGGTGTCGAGAACTGCTTTCGGATCGACGGGCGTTGTGGCCTGCACGAATCCATCCTGCCCGGTCGGCGTTGCCGCAGTCGTTGAAGCGAAACCCGCGGCGGCGCTTGCAGCTGCCTCGTTGCCCGCAGGGCCCGCCGCGGCCTGGCCCAACGGGGTCAGCGTTCCCGCAACCGGTCGCGTTGGGTCGGCGGCAGCATCGCCGGTGGCCGTGCCTGGTGCGGGTGCTGGCAGCGGCGTTGCCGCGACGGGCGGTAGCGCGCCGGCCAGCAGCGAGGCGAGATCGCTGACAGCGCCCTCGGCCCGGGCCGAGCGTGCTTCGCCGTCAGTACCGTCGGCCGTTGCGGGGGACGCCTCTGTGGCCTCGGCATCGGCGCTGGCCTTGGTGGCTGCCGGGTCGGCACCGCTGCTGCGGGTCGCTGTGCTGGGGCCGATTCGGGCGTCTGACGCTCGCGAGTCGGCAGGCTCGGGTGCAGAGTCGGCGTGGCCTTTGGCGTTGCTGGTGGCATGCCGCGCAGTACGCGCTGGCGATGCGGGATTCGGCGCGGCGCGGGGCGTTGCGGCCGGCGGCTGTTGCGCAGCCGCGGCGCGGCTGTGGGCCAGCAGCTTCGAAAACGTCGCCTTGCTGCTCTCCTCCTGGCCCGGGTTTTTCGTCGGCGCAGCGCTGACCGCAGGCGGTCTCGGAGCGGGCTTCAGATTCAACGCGCTGTGCGCACGCGAACCCTCCAGCGCGCTCATGCGGCACCCGCCACGCCGGTGGCCGATGCATGCCAGCTGGCACGGGACGCAAATTCATCGCTGGCCTTCTGCTCGCGGCGCTGTGCTGCGGCGTGGGCTTCGGCCACGCGGCGTTCGATCAGTTTGCGCACCGAGGCGACCCGCATCTCCGCGTCGCGCAGCACGAGCCGGGCATGGTCGAGATCAACGGTGGCCTGTGCGGCGACGGCATGCTGCTGGTCGACCGCCTGGGTCAGGCGCTCCATGAAGCCGCGGTAGCAGTTGACCAGCTCCATGCGGCCGTCGGTGCGAAATTGATGCGCCCAACGCTGCTCGTATTCGCGGCGGTAGGTCAGCAGCTGCTCGGCCTGGGTGGCGGCGGTCTGCAGCGCCTGCGTGGCACGTTG
>JANPNF010000209.1:0-6415 GCA_031427315.1 Burkholderiales bacterium
AATAGGCAGATAATACAAAAGCCATTGGTTTTTTATTTAGAAAAAAGGAGTGACAAAAGAATCCAAAAGGGATGTCGCTGATCGCCCGCACCGCCGGCATCGGCCGCAGCGCGCCCGAGCTGCAGTGGGACCTGAACTACATGCTCAAGCTGTGGACCGCAATCGACGGCGCGTCCAAGGCAGGCAAGGGCGCGTTCCTGATCTACCAGGAATCGTCGCTGGTGATCCGCGCGATCCGCGACTATTTCACTGCCGACGTCGGCGAGATCCTGATCGACACCGACGACATCTTCGATCAGGCGATGCAGTTCATGACCCACGTGATGCCGGAGACGGCATCCAAGGTCAAGCGCTACCGCGACGACGCGCCGCTGTTCTCGCGCTTCCAGATCGAACACCAGATCGAGACCGCGTTCTCGCGCACGGTGAACCTGCCGTCGGGCGGCGCAATCGTGATCGACCACACCGAAGCGCTGGTCTCGGTCGACGTGAACTCGGCGCGTTCGACGCGCGGTTCTGACATCGAGGAAACGGCGACCCGCACCAACCTTGAAGCGGCTGACGAAATCGCGCGCCAGATGCGGCTGCGCGACCTGGGCGGCCTGATCGTGGTCGACTTCATCGACATGGAAGAGTCGAAGAACCGGCGCGAAGTCGAGAACCGCTTGCGCGAGGCGCTGCGCCCCGACCGCGCCCGTGTGCAGTTCAGCAGCATCAGCAAGTTCGGCCTGCTCGAATTGAGCCGCCAGCGCCTTCGCCCCGCGCTCAGCGAAGGCAGCCACATCACCTGTCCGCGCTGCAACGGCACCGGCCACATCCGCGACACCGAAACGAGCGCGTTGCAGATCCTGCGCATGGTGCAAGAAGAATCGATGAAGGAAAACACCGCCGCGGTGCACGTGCAGGTGCCGGTCGAAGTGACCAGCTTCCTGCTCAACGAAAAGCGCACCGAGATCACCAAGATCGAACTCAAGCAGCGCGTCACCGTGCTGCTGGTGCCGAATAAAAACCTCGACACGCCGAACTACCGGCTCGAACGCCTGCGCCACGACGATCCGCGCCTGGAGAACCTGCAGGCCAGCTACACGATGATCGAAGAGGCGAGCGAAGAACCCGCCGTCACCCGGCGCGAGAAGACGGCTGCAAAGCAAGAGCCAGTGATCAAGGGCGTGCTGCCCGAGACGCCGGCGCCGGTGGCGATTGCCAAGCCTGTGGCAGCCGCCCCGGCAGCCGCCGCAGCGCCGATCGCTGCCCCCCGGGCGGCAGCAGCGCCTGCCGCGGGTGGCGGCTTCTTCGGCTGGGTGGCGCGCCTGTTCGGCGGCGGCACACCGATGCCAGTGGTCAAGCCTGCGGCGTCGACTGCAGCAGCGACCGCAACGCCTGAAGCTCGCTCCGAACGCGGCGACCGCAGTGGCCGTGGCGGTCGTGGTGGCCGACGCGGTGAGCGTGGCACTGAAGGTCGCTCGGAAGGCCGTGGTGACAGCCGTGAAGGCCGCGGCGGACGCGGAGGTCGAGGCGAACGCCCTGACGATGCGGCAGCCACCGACGCCAGCGCCTCGCGTGAAGTGCGTGAGGCCCGCAGCCCGCGCCCCGAGGGTCGCGGCGAGCGGCCGGAACGCGGTGATTCGCGCCCCGAGGCCCGTGCGGAGTCATCTGCTGACGGACGTGACGGCAATCGCCGTGGCGGCCGCGGCGGTCGTGGAGAGCGCCAGGAGCGCGACAACCGCTCCGCGCCGATCGGCAACGATGTGGTGACCGATGAGTTGCCGTTGGCCGCAGCAGCCTTCGTCGATTCGCAACTCGACATGGCCGCACCGGGTGCCGATGCCGGCGAGGGGGCCGAAGCACGAGAAGGCGGGCGCCGACGCCGCCGGGGTGGCCGCGGCGGACGCGACCGCGATCCGATACGTGTCGAACCCGCCAACGGTGAGGCCGGTGCGGAGCTTGACGCCACCGTCGCTGCCGACGCCGATGCGGCGCCGACCGAGGGTGGGGACCCCATGCCGGTCGCTGGCAGCGACGGCGCAGAGCGTGATGGTCGCCGCCGCAGCCGAGGTGGACGCAACCGCCGCGACCGCGGTGACCGCGGAGAACCCCGCGCTGAGGGAGATGTCGGCAGCGGTGGTGTCACAGCGGCTGAAACGATGGCCGGTGAGGCCGTCGAGTCACCACCGAGCGTTTTTGCTGAGACCGCACCTGCTGTCACACCCACCGCCCCACGCATCGCTAGCTGGGCTGCCGCACCGGTGGCCGCGTCTTATGACGACGCACCGCCGCCCGTGGCCGAGGCGGCGCCCGCGGCCCGTTCCCCTGCTGTCGAGGTGACCCCGGAACCTGCGTTGGCGGTGATGCCGCCGCCCGCGCCAGCGGCGCAACCCGCACCCGCCCCAGCCGTGGTGGCAGCACCTGCGGCAGCCGCCGTGCCGGTGCCGGTCGCAGCCGCGTTCGTACTCGAAACCGATGCCTTGCAGGCGGTGGCGGAAAGCGCCGGCCTGCAGTGGGTCAATTCCGATGTCGAGAAAATCCGCGCCACACAGCAGGCGATGGTCAACGAGGCCAAGCCGGCCCATGTGGCGCGGGAGCTGAAGGCAGTCACTGCGATCGACGACGGCCCGCTGGTGCTGGTCGAAACGCGCCGTGATCTGTCGCAGGTGAAGCTGCCGTTCGAGGTGCAAGACAGCACACCACCAGCCGCCTGATTTTTCGGTCGATGTGAAAACGGCGCACCGTAAGGTGCGCCGTTTCTTATTCAGGGCGTCAAAAGTTCAAGGCAATCGCTCCAGCGCTCGCTGGTAGACCGGGTCGTGCATCAAGTCGTCCCAGGTTCGCGGCGCGGTCTGGGGCAGCAGCGCCAAGCGGCGTTGCTCGCTGTCCTCGTCGGCCCGCCAGTGGCCCTCGGCGTGCGAGGCCAGCAAACCGTCCAGCAAGGAATCGACCGCCGCGCCGCCGTTTACTGACTGGTTGCACAGCAGCACCAGGTCACAACCAGCATTCAGGGCCACCTCGGCCGCATCGGTGTAGCTGACCTCAACGCCCGCAATGCGGCGTGCGCCGGCCATGCTCAGGTCATCGCTGAACACCGCACCGGTGAAGCCGAACTGCTGTCGCAGGATCTCCTTCAACCAGCGCGGCGAGAAGCCGGCCGGGTTGGCATCGACTTTCGGATAGACCACGTGCGCTGGCATCACGCTGGTCAGGCTGGTGCTGAGCCATTCGTAAGGCCGGGCGTCGTCGGCGAGGATGGCTTTGAGCGAACGCTTGTCGACCGGGATCTCGGTGTGGCTGTCGGCCTTCACATGGCCGTGCCCCGGAAAGTGCTTGCCGCAATGCGCCATGCCGGCTTGCAGCAGACCGTGCATCAGGCTCTTGGCCAGCAGCGTGACCACGCGCGGGTCGCGGTGGAAGGCGCGGTCGCCGATCACGCCGCTGGCGCCGAAATCGAGGTCGAGCACAGGCGTGAAGCTGAGATCGACACCGCAGGCGCGCAGCTCGGCGGCCAGCACGAAGCCGCTGGCGGTGGCGGCGTCGGTGGCGCCCAACGGGTCGTGCATCCACTGCTCGCCGAGCACCCGTATCGGCGGCAGGTGCGTGAATCCATCGGTGCGAAAGCGCTGCACGCGGCCGCCCTCGTGGTCGACGCAAACCAGCACATCGGGGCGGATGGATTTGATCTCGGCAGTGAGCTCGGTGAGCTGCTGGCGGTCTTGCCAGTTGCGCCCGAACAGGATCAGGCCGCCAGTCAGCGGATGCTGCAGGCGCCGCTTGTCGTCGGCATGGAGCCGCAAGCCTTCGATGTCGAGCACCACCGGCGCGTGGGCGCTGGGCAGCGCAGGCACTGATGTCACGCGAGAGTTCGCCTTGGCAGAACGGTTCTTTTTCATGTGAGGGTCTCGACGACCACGAAGCTGGTCGCGTAATCGGTTTCATCGGTGATGCTGACATGCGCCTTCAGTTCGCGCACATCGAACCACGCGGCCAGCTCGCCGTGCAACACGATGTGCGGCTGACCACTGGGCAGGTTCAGGATTTCGCAGGCGCGCCAGGTCATCGGCGTGCGCAGGCCGAGGCCGATCGCTTTCGAGAAGGCCTCCTTCGCCGAGAACCGCGTGCCGAGGTAGCTGATGCCGCGCGCTTCGATGCGGGCGCGTCGCGCGCGAAACACCTGCAACTCCTGCGGGCCCAGCACCTTCTCGGCAAAGCGCTCACCGCGTCGCGCCAGTGTGACCCCCATGCGCCGCAGGTCACAGATGTCGGTGCCGACGCCGTAGATCATGTGGAGGCCTGCGCCCGATGGATGCAGCGCAGGTAGTCGCGCACGGTCTCAGCCAGGCCCCACTCCAGCGCGTCGGCGATCAGCGCATGGCCGATCGACACCTCTTGCACGCCGGGCACGGCACGCAGGAACGCGGTCAGGTTGTCGCGGTTCAGGTCGTGGCCTGCGTTCAAATGCAGGCCCTCGATGAGCGCCGCATCGGCGGTGGCGGTGAAGCCGGCCAGCACGGCGGCGTGCTCCGGCGTGCCATGTGCCCTCGCGTAGCTTTCGGTGTACAGCTCGACGCGCTCGGCGCCCAGCGCACGCACCGCCTGCATGGCCGCGGGCAACGGGTCCATGAACAGGCTGACCCGCACACCCTGCGACTGCGCCTCGGCAATCAGCGGCGCCAGCACGGCTGCGTCTTGCGGAAACTGCCAGCCGTGGTCAGAGGTGGCCTGGTCCATCGCATCGGGCACGAAGGTGCACTGGTGCAGCGGCAAGCCGCGATGCTTCACCTCGCGGACCACATCCATCAGGTTGTGCAGCGGGTTGCCTTCGATGTTGAATTCGGCCTGCGGCCAGTCCTGCATCAACGCGGCGAGATCGAACACATCAGGGGTACGGATGTGCCGCTGGTCGGGCCGTGGGTGCACGGTAATGCCGTGGGCACCCGCTTGCAGTGCCAGCGTGGCCGCGCGGGTCACGCTCGGGATGCCGAGCGCGCGCTGGTTGCGCAACAGGGCCACCTTGTTCAGGTTGACCGACAGCGCGGTGTGCCCGCGCTGCGCATCGAGGCCGGTGGTGAGCAAGGGGTTCATGGGGAACGTGGATCGAAGCCGGGGCTGGCACCAGAGACCATCTTCGGCAATGGCGCCAGGCTTTGCAGCCCCAGCATCACCTGCCGCGTGCGCAACACCGGCGAGCCCAGATGATAGTGAAGCATGCCGCGCAGCAGGCCGCGCCATTCGGGCAGCGCCCCTGCGCAGGCCTGCTGCACAGCGGCCAAGCTGCCGTGCAGCAGCGCCGCCTGCATGCCGACCATCATCTCGCCCGACACCGCGGCGTCGTCGGGTCGCGCCACGGTGACGCCCGCTTCGGGGAGAAGCGCATAGCGACCGTTGGGACGCACCGCATCCGGCGTCAGCGTGACGAGGCTCAGATCGGGCAGCACGCCGATTTGCCGCAGCAGCGTGATCTCGAACGCCCGCAGCGCCGACTGCACCTGGGTGTCGTCGCAGCTGCTGAGTGACGGCAAGGTCTGCGCATAGGCGTCGAACAGCAGCGGGTGCGGGTCCTGGCGGGCCAGCAGCTTCATCAGCAGCTCGTTCAGGTAGAAGCCGCTGAACAGCGCGGCGCCGGTCAGCATCGCCGCGCCACCGGCCCAGTCGGCACCGCGCAAGGTCTGCACATCGCGCGCTGAGGCGTCGGCGTACTGCGAGCCGACCGCATTGGCTTTGGCCGGTCGGCCCAGCGACAGATGCAGGCGCTGAAACGGCAACAGCACCGAACGCAGCTGCGAATACGGCCGCTTCGCCCCCTTGGCCGCCACGACGAGGCGCCCCTGCTCGCGCGTGAAGACATCGAGGATCAGGCTGGACTCGCTCCAGTCGTAGCGGTGCAGGACGTAGGACGTCAGCAGCGATGGCGCTTTGGCGGGACGACGCGTCGTCACCCGATCACTCGTATCCGTAGCTGCGTAAATGCTCTTCGTCATCCGCCCAGCCGGAGCGCACCTTGACCCACAGCTCCAGAAACACGGTGGCGTCCATCAGCTTTTCGAGCTCCTGTCGCGCTTCGCTGCCGATGCGTTTCAGCTTTTCGCCGTTGCCACCAATGACCATGCCCTTGTGTGCATCGCGCTCGACGACGATGCTGGCGGCGATGCGGCGCAGCTTGCCGCGCGGTCGCGCACGGCCGCCCGAAGCGGCTGCGCCCCCCTCGGGGGGCGGGCGCTGCACAGCAGCGTCCTCGGGGTCGTCAACTTCTTCGAACTTGTCGATCACCACGGTCGAGGTGTACGGCAGCTCATCGCCCATCAGCCGGAACAGCTTCTCGCGAATGATCTCGCTGGCCAGGAACTTGTCGCTGCGATCAGTCAGCGCGTCTTCCTCGTAGAACCACGGCTGCTTCGGCAGGTAGGGCCGGACGATGGCCAGCAGG
>JANPNF010000210.1:0-3252 GCA_031427315.1 Burkholderiales bacterium
GATGACCACGTCGCGGCGCTCGAGCACGCTCTTGGTGGCCGAGAGACGCATCTGCTCGATATGCTCGTTGATCGCACTGTCCTTCTCGATGAACAAATCGCGCTGCGGCACGTAGGCCTCGGGCTGGTAATAGTCGTAGTAGCTGACGAAATATTCAACCGCGTTCTTCGGAAAGAACTCGCGGAATTCGGCGTAGAGCTGTGCGGCCAGCGTCTTGTTCGGCGCGAACACGATGGCCGGGCGGCCCATCTGCGCGATCACGTTCGCCATCGTGAAGGTCTTGCCCGAACCGGTGACGCCCAGCAGCGTCTGGAAGCTCAGTCCGTCGTTCAGGCCATCGACCAATTGCGCGATCGCGGTCGGCTGGTCGCCGGCCGGCGGATACGGCTGAAAAAGGTGAAACGGCGAGCCGGGGTAACTGACGAACGCGCCCGGCTCCGGCACATCGGGGTGGATGGAGGCATTCAGATCAACGAGTTCGGCCATGGTGGATAAAATCTCAGGGTTAACTCGGACTCTGGCGGGGCTGGGCAGCCTGAAAGGGTAGCCCAAAACACCTTGCCACACACACCGTATGCGGCAACCGCACGTTGCACTGCATCTACAGCCCCATCACAAGGAATTTCCATGGCATCGCTCTTTGCCGCCGTCGACATGGCGCCCCGTGACCCGATCCTCGGTCTGAACGAACAGTACAACGCCGACCCGAACCCGGCCAAGGTCAACCTGGGCGTCGGCGTCTACTTCGACGAATTGGGCAAGCTGCCGCTGCTCAAGTGCGTCGCAGCGGCCGAGAAACTGATTTTCGACACGCTGAAACCCCACGGTTACCTGCCAATCGACGGCATCGCTGCCTACGACAAGGCAGTGCAAGGCCTGGTGTTCGGTGCCGACAGCGCAGCCGTCAAGGAAGGCCGCATTGCCACCGTGCAGGCCCTCGGCGGCACTGGCGGCCTGAAGATTGGCGCCGACTTCCTGCAGCATCTGGCCAGCCGCAACGGCAACGCACCGAAGGTGCTGATCAGCGACCCGAGCTGGGAAAACCACCGCGCGCTGTTCACCAACGCCGGGTTCACGGTCGAGGCCTATCCGTACTACGACGCTGCCCAACGAGACGTCAACGTCGACGGCATGCTCACCGCGCTGAACACCGCTGCGGCAGGCACCATCGTCGTGCTGCACGCCTGCTGCCACAACCCGACCGGCTACGACATCACGCCCGCGCAATGGGCACAGGT
Organism: Burkholderiales bacterium; assembly: GCA_031427315.1. GTDB lineage: Bacteria > Pseudomonadota > Gammaproteobacteria > Burkholderiales > Burkholderiaceae_C > PBB1. The sequence continues at coordinate 1,239 of JANPNF010000210.1, forward strand.
GGTGGCCGCGGTCAAGGCGCGTGGGCTGGTCGCCTTCGTCGACATGGCCTACCAAGGCTTCGGCGACGGCATCGCCGAGGACGGCGCCGTGATCGCACAGTTCCTTGACGCTGGGCTGGATTTCTTCGTGGCCACCTCGTTCTCGAAGAGCTTCTCGCTGTACGGCGAACGCGTGGGTGCGCTGAGCGTCGTGTGCGCCAGCAAAGAAGAAATGACGCGCGTGCTGAGTCAGCTGAAGATCGTGATCCGAACCAACTACTCGAACCCGCCGACGCACGGCGCACAGATCGTCGCCTCCGTGCTGACCACGCCCGCCCTGCGCGTGATGTGGGAAAAAGAACTGTCCGGCATGCGCGTGCGCATCAAAGACATGCGCGCGCTGCTCCAAACGAAGCTGGTCGCTGCGGGCACGAAACACGACGTCAGCTTCATCACCCGCCAAAAAGGCATGTTCAGCTACACCGGCCTGGCCAAGCCGCAGATGGAGCGGCTGCGCAACGAATTCGGCATCTACGGTGTCGACTCGGGCCGCATCTGCGTGGCGGCGCTGAACCAGGGCAACATCGACGCGGTGGTGAAAGCAATCGGGCTGGTGAGCTGAGGCAGCGGGCGGCACGAATTGAAAAGCCCGGCGCTGCCGGGCTTTTTCATCGCCGCATCGGCGGGCGTTCGGTGGCTCGCGCCACACACCTGTCCTAGGGCAATCACCCTACAATGCTGCACTGCAACATTCATACTCACAGCGAGCCTGCCGACAGTCCTGTCGGAGCGTCTTGTTTTCCGGTCGCCATCATTCGCCACCACCGTGTCGCCCTCCGCGGCGCGTTCGCCAGAACGAGGATTTCACCATGTCGATGCTTTACCAGTTCTATGAAACACAGCGCGCGCTGTTGAGCCCGCTGGCGGAATTCGCAAGTGCGTCGTCCAAGCTGTACAGCCACCCGCTGTCGCCGTTCACCCACACCCCGCAGGCGCCGCGCGTGTCGGCTGGCTTGAACCTGATGCACCGCTTGTCGAAGGAATACGAAAAGCCCGAATTCAACATCCACACGGTCAAGGTCGATGGGGTGGAGGTGGCGGTAAAGCAGCAGGTGACGATCGAGAAGCCGTTTTGCCGACTGTTGCGCTTCAAGCGCTTCGCCGACGATGTACCGATGCTCAAAGCAATGAAGGAGCAGCCCACCGTGCTGGTGGTGGCGCCGCTGTCGGGCCACCACTCGACGCTGCTGCGCGAGACGGTGCGCGAGCTGCTGCGGCACCACAAGGTCTACATCACCGACTGGACCGATGCCCGCATGGTGCCGGCCGAGGTGGGCCCGTTCCACCTGGACGATTACGTGGAATACGTGCAGGAGTTCATTCGCCACATCGGCCCCGAGGTGCATGTGATCTCGGTATGCCAGCCCACGGTGCCGGTGCTCGCAGCGATCTCGCTGATGGCCAGCCGCGGCGAGAAAACCCCGCGCACGATGACGATGATGGGCGGCCCGATCGATGCACGGCTGTCGCCCACCGCGGTGAACAACCTCGCGACAAACAAGAACCTCGACTGGTTCGAGAACAACGTGATCTTCCGCGTGCCGACCAACTACCCCGGCAGCCAGCGCTTGGTCTATCCCGGCTTCATGCAGCACACCGGCTTCATCGCGATGAACCCGAGCCACCACGCGCGCTCGCATTACGACTACTTCATGGACCTGATGCGCGGCGACGACGAAAGCGCCGACTTCCACACCAGCTTCTACGACGAATACAACGCGGTGCTCGACATGCCCGCCGAGTACTACCTCGACACCATCAAGACGGTGTTCCAGGACTTCGCGCTGGTCAACGGCACCTGGACGGTGAAGGGTGAGCTGGTGCGCCCGCAAGACATCAAGACCACCGCGCTTTTGACCATCGAAGGCGAAAAAGACGACATCTCCGGCGCTGGCCAGACCCGTGCGGCGCACGACCTGTGCACCGGCATCGCCCCGACAAATCGCTTCCACCACGACGCGATGGGTGCCGGCCA
>JANPNF010000211.1:0-8236 GCA_031427315.1 Burkholderiales bacterium
GCCCGCCCCGATGACCTGCCGCTCGATGCGCTGCTGACCGACGACGGCGTCGTCTGGCAGCGCTGAGCACGCCGCAAAGCACCGCATGGCCATCGGCTGGCTCACCGCGCTGAAGCTCGTGCCCTGGGCCGATGTGATCGAGGCCGCGCCGGGGCTGGCCAAAAGCGCGCGCGGCTTGTTCAAGCGCACGCAAGAAGCCGCACCGGCCACTGTCGACGTAGTTGCACCATCGGCACACGGCAGCGATGCGGATGCGCTGGTGCAGGCAACGCAGCGACTTGCCGCCCTCGATGCGCTGCTCGCGCAGGCCATCGAGCGACAGCAAGCGGCCGCCGAGCTGCTGGACAAGCTCGCCTCGCAAAACGCCCGCATGGTCGAGGCCATCGACACGCTGGGCCAGGGCTACCAGAGTTTGAAAACGTGGTTGATCGTGGTCAGCGTGATAGCCATCTCCGCGTTGGTCTGGGTCGCCTCAATCGCGCGCTGACACGACTCGGCTCGACTGCCTGCGGTGCGAGGCGCACTCCGTTGTCTCTCGGCTGGCATGGCCGTCGAGCTCCAGGGCCAAACTGAGTCGGTGGCAAATCAATTCCGGAAGCCGCCGCGTCAAACCCCGCCCAACTGAAACACCCGAATACGCGGTGCGATCTGCGAATGCAACTCTCGGGTAGCAATCCGCATGTCGTACTCCGCTTGCAGGTTCAGCCAAAAACGCGGCTCCATCGCGAAAAAAAGCCCCAACCTCAACGCGGTGTCGGCTGTGATCGGCCGTTGGCCATTGACCAGCCCGCTGATTCGGCTGGGCGACACATCGATGTCGGCCGCCAACTTGCGGGCACTGATGCCCATCGGTTTCATGAAGTCTTCAAGCAGTACTTCGCCGGGGTGGATTTCATCGAGCAGTTTGACCATGTTCTTGCCCTCTAGTGGTAATCGACGATTTCAACGTCGTGTGCCGACTCGTCGCGCCAAACAAAACACACGCGCCACTGGTCGTTGATACCGATGCTGTGCAGGCCCTTGCGATCGCCTCGCAGCGCTTCGAGTTGATTGCCCGGCGGAACCTTCAAGCTCGCCAGTTCAGTCGTTGCATGCAGTTGCAACAGCTTGCGCCTCGCCACCCGTTCAATGTTCTTAAACCGAGCCCCCGAATGGCTGTGGAACAGCCGTTCGGTTTCGCGGCAGGAGAACGACGCAATCATCCGGTATGTTGTTCCGCGTTGCGGAATCTGGCAAGCGGATCGGGTATGGAATCAGGGCGTGTCACAGCGCCCTGCGTGTACGGAAACTGAACCGACTCATTAACTCGCTGCAAGCGGCATCGACGCGCGCTACTCGACCTTCAACTTCGCCAGCGCCGGGTCGGCCGGCGGTGGCTGCATTTTCAGCTCGCGCATGGCGCGCACGACCAGTGTTGCGATCATCAGATTGCGGTGCGTCTTCGAGTCGGCCGGCACCACGAACCACGGTGCCCAGGGGGTGCCAGTGGCCGAGATCGCGTCGGCATAAGCGGTCTGGTAGGCGTCCCACTGCTTGCGCACGGTCAGGTCGCCGAGGCTGAATTTCCAGTGTTTGGCCGGGTCGTCGATGCGCTCCTGCAGGCGCACCCGCTGCTCGTCTTTCGAGATGTGCAGCATGAACTTCAGCACCACCGTACCGGTTTCGGTCAGCAGCCGTTCGAAGTCGTTGATCTGCGCATAGCGCTGCCGCGTTTGCTCTGGCGTGATCCAACCGTTGACCACCGGCACCAGCACATCTTCATAGTGGCTGCGGTTGAAGACGACGATCTCGCCGACCGCCGGCACTTGCTGGTGGATGCGCCACAGGTAGTCGTGCGCCAGTTCGTCTTCGTTAGGCGCTTTCCAGCCGACAGCATGCACGCCCAGCGGGGTGGTGCTGGCGAACACCCCGCGCACGGTGCCATCTTTGCCGCTGGTGTCCAGGCCTTGCAAGACCACCAGCAGGCGCTGCTTGCGGTTGGCGTAGAGCAGGTTCTGCAGCGTGTCGAGTTCCAGCGCCAGTGCGGCCAACGCCGCCTTGTCCTGGGGCTTGTCGCCACTGGAGAACGGCTTGGCCGCCGGGTCGATCTGCGTCAGGTCGAAGGCCTTGCCCTTGCCCTTGCCGGCGCTGTTGTGTCGGTACGAAGCGAGATCGATGTCGCGTTTGGCGGGTGTCGCAGGCATGGCGAGGGCGGCGCGCGGGCCGACGGAAGCGGCTGGGTTGGGTTCAGTGTAGTGCGCGGCCCCGCGGGGGTTTGCCGTCACAATCGCCGCCGATGAAACGGTTGCCTCACACCGAACACTGCTTGGCCTGGCCGATGGCATGCGTTCTGATCAAGCGCACACCGTCGCATGGGGCGGGCGCATGAGTTTTCTCGCGGTCGATGTCGGCAACACGCGTCTGAAATGGGCGCTTTACAACGCGGCCCAGCCCGGCGCTGAACTGCTGATGCAGGGCGCCGTCTTCCTCGAAACGGTGGACCATCTGGCCGACACCGATTGGAAGCAGTTGCCGCGTCCGTTGTCCATGCTGGGCTGCGTTGTGGCCGGCGAGGGCGTCAAACGGCGCGTGTCGGAGCAGATCGAAGACCTGTGGAACCTGGAGCCGCGCTGGGTGGTGTCTGCCGCGCACGCGGCCGGGGTGCGCAACGGCTATGACCACCCGAACCGGCTTGGCGTCGACCGCTGGGTCGCGCTGATCGCGGCGCGCCAGCGGGTGCTGGCCGCAGGTGCGCCCCGCGCGGCGCTGGTGGTGATGGTGGGCACCGCGGTGACCGTAGACGCACTCGATGCTGACGGACACTTCATCGGCGGGCTGATCCTGCCCGGCTTCGGCCTGATGCTGCGCGCGCTCGAGATGGGCACCGCCGGGCTGAAGGCGCCGACCGGTGAGGTCGTCGACTTCCCCACCCACACCAGCGATGCACTGATGAGCGGCGGCGCGCATGCGATCGCCGGTGCCGTTGAGCGCACCCACCGCCGGTTGCTGGCGCGCGCAGGCCACGCCCCGCTACTGCTGATGACCGGTGGCGCAGCGGTGAAGCTGGCGCCGATCACCGACCTGCCGTTCGAGACGGTCGACACGCTTCTGTTCGAAGGCTTGCTGACGCTGCAATCTCACCGCGAGATCGGTTGACGGTTTCGGTTGATCATTCCGGCTGTCGATCGACAAACGGCGCAGACTGCCAGATCAAACTTCGCGAGGATCGACCCATGAACCAAGTTCAGGACGCCTACATCGTCGCCGCCACCCGCACACCGGTCGGCCGGTCGGGGCGCGGCATGTTCCGCCACATGCGCCCCGACGACCTGCTGGTCGCGGCGATCCACGGCGCACTCAAGCAGGTGCCGACGCTGGACGTGAAGGCGATCGAGGACGCGGTCATCGGCTGCGCCATGCCCGAAGGTGAGCAGGGCTTGAACGTGGCGCGTCTCGGCGTGCTGCTGGCCGGGCTGCCGAACACGGTCGGCGGCGTGACCATCAACCGCTTCTGCGCGTCGGGGCTGACCGCGATCCAGATGGCGGCCGACCGCATCCGCGTCGGCGAGGCCGAGGTGATGATCGCCGGCGGCGTTGAAAGCATGAGCATGGTGTCGATGAGCGGCAACCGGCCGTCGTTCAATCCGTCTGTTTTCCTGCACGACGAGAACCTCGGCATCGCCTACGGCATGGGCATGACCGCTGAGAAGGTCGCTCTGCAATGGAAGGTGACGCGCGAGGCCCAAGACGAGTTTGCGCTGCAGTCGCACCTAAAGGCGCTGAAGGCGATTGCCGCGGGCGAGTTCAGCGGCGAGATCACACCGGTCGAGGTGACCGAGCGAGCGCCGAACCTGGCCACCGGCGAGGTGACGCTGACGACACGCACCGCCACCACCGACGAAGGCCCGCGCGCCGACAGCACCATCGAGGCGCTGGCCAAGCTGCGCCCGGTGTTTGCGGCGAAGGGCTCGGTTACCGCCGGCAACAGCTCGCAGACCAGCGATGGCGCTGCCTGCCTGATCTTGGCCAGCGAGCGCGCCGTCAAGGCCCACGGCCTCGTGCCGTTGGCTCGCTTTGTCAGCTTTGCCAACCGCGGTGTGCCGCCGGAGATCATGGGCATCGGCCCGATCGAGGCGATCCCCGCTGCGCTGCGCTACGCCGGTCTGCGGCAAAGCGACATCGGCTGGATCGAGCTCAACGAGGCTTTCGCGGCGCAGGCGCTGGCGGTGCTGGGCACGCTGCACCTCGACGCTGCGCGGGTCAACCCGCTGGGCGGTGCCATCGCGCTCGGCCACCCGCTGGGCGCCACCGGCGCAATCCGCGCCGCCACGGTGGTGCATGCGCTGCGCCGCCACAACCTGAAGTACGGCATGGTGACGATGTGCGTGGGCACAGGCCAGGGCGCGGCGGGCATTTTTGAAAGGGTCTGACCAGACATGAGCATCAAGACCGCCACCCTGAACGGCGTCGCCACGATCGAGATCGCGCGGCCGCAAAAAAAGAACGCACTGACCGCTGACATGTATTCAGCGATGGCCGCTGCGCTGCGCGCTGCCGACGCCGACGCGGCCGTGCGTGCGCTGCTGATCGCAGGCCAGCCGGGCGTGTTCACCTCGGGCAATGACATCGACGATTTCATGAACCGGCCACCGGCGACGATCGATTCGCCGGTGTTCGATTTCATGCGCGCTCTGGTTGCCTGCAGCAAGCCGGTGGTGGCGGCTGTCACTGGCGCGGCCATCGGCATCGGCACGACGATGCTGCTGCACTGTGACTTGGTTTACGTGTCCGACGAGGCGCGGCTCGCGATGCCGTTCGCCAGCCTCGGCCTGGTGCCCGAGTTCGCTTCAAGCCTGATCGTGCCCGCGCTGGTCGGCCACGCCAAGGCAGCGGAAAAGCTGTTGCTGGGCGACCCGTTCACGGCCGAAGAAGCGGTCGAGATGCGCATCGCCAATGCGGTGCTGCCGGCCGGTGAAGTGCTGCGCCACGCCCGCCGCATGGCCGAGCGCTTCAACGGCCTGCCGCCGGGTGCCGTGCGTGAGACCAAGCGCCTGATGCGCCGCGCGACCCAGGCGGCCGTGCTCGACGCCATCGAGGCCGAGGCGGTGGTGTTTCGCCAGCGGCTCTCCAGCCCTGAAGCGACCGAGGCGTTCAGCGCCTTCTTTCAGAAGCGCAAGCCGGATTTTTCGACGTTTTTCTGAGCGGGACGGGCCTCAAACGGCCGCTGTCCGCAGCACGCCCTTGGCATCCACGCCGCAGCACGGGCAGTAGTGGAAAAACGCGTTCTTGCGCGTCTGACACTGCCCGCAGGCATCGAACAGCTTCATGCCGCAGTGCACGCAGAAATTGCCCGCGGTGGCGGCAGCCGGTGCGCTGGCGGTCGCCGGGTTGGCCAGCGCCACGATGGCCCGCTCGCAGCCCGGGCACACCTGGGCGGCCATTTTTTTCAACGCGTCTTCGTAGCCCAGTGACTGGCGTCGCTGGCCTTCGGTCTTGGCGGCGGCTTCCTGGCGCTTGGCCAGGTAGCGACGCATCGCCTTGATGACGTAATGCCCCGCCAGCACGGTGAGCACGATGCCGACCACCGAGCGCACGTAGCCGCCGTAGCTGGGCAGGTACGGCACGAGTTCAACAAAAAAGGTGAAGGCCGCAAACAACACAAAGCCGCGCATCAGCGGCCAGTAGTCGCTGCGGCGCTTTTTCGCAATCAGCCATCCGGCCACGATCAGTAACGGCAGCGTCAGCGCCAGCCGCGCGCCGAACACCCGCATTTCCTGCTTGAAGCGGGCGCTGCGGTAGACGCTCTGCGCCGCCTCGGTGAGCTCGGCCAGCTGCTGCCGTTGCTGTGACAGCCCCTGATCGGCGTTGAGCAATTTTCCATCGGTGCGCTCAATCGCCGCCTGCGCTGCCCGTTCAGTCGCCTTCAGGGTGTCCAGCGCGTGGGTGCGTTGGGTGACCTCGGGGTCCTGGGTCGGGTCGGTGGTGGCGTTGCGCGTGGCGAGCCAGTTCTCAAAGGCCGCCCGCGTCGAGGTGTAGGCGTTGCTCGCTGCTGTCAAGGCCAGCTGCTGTTGTTCGCGCGTCTGCGCCAGCGTGCTGCGGGCGCGGTCGAGTTGGCTCGTTGCCTCACGGGTGCGTTGCAACGCGGCGGGATCGATGAACTGCTCGACGCTCAGGCGATCTTCGAGTTGCGGGAGGTCGGCCACGATCTGGCCGCCCAGGCCACTCAAAAACCCGGCGAACACGAGTGACACCAACCACATCACCACGCCGAACAGATTCGCCGGTACGCGCAGTTTGTTGAACATCGAAGGTCTCCAGATCGGGGCAATGAAGGGGTGGTGGGCAGGGGCGGGCAGCAATCAGTGATCAGCGGTCAGCTTTTGGGCACCGGGCGCGGCTTGCCGCTGGCATCGATCGCCACATAGGTCAGGCTGGCATCGGTCACCTTGACGATGTGCGGCTTGGCCGGATTGCGCTCGGCGTAGACCTCGACATGCACCGTGATCGAGGTGGTGCCGATGCGCTCGATGCGGGCATAAAAACTCAGCAGGTCGCCGACGCTCACCGGCTGCTTGAAAATGAAGCGGTTCACGGCCACTGTGGTCACGCGTCCGCGCGACACCCGCGCCGGCAGCACCGAGCCGGCAATGTCGACCTGCGCCATGATCCAGCCCCCGAACACGCCGCCGCTCATGTTGGTGTCGGCAGGCATCGGGATCACCCGCATCACCAGGCTCGAATCGGGCGGCAGCTCGGGCGGGGCGCCGAGCTGTGATGCATCGCTGCGGGTGTCGGTGTTGCTCTCGGCCGCCGACGGATTCATCTTCTGGGGCATATTGCGTGACCTGTGTCGGTGTGACTGCGGTCGATTCTTCCATGCGGTTTGTTCTGTCGTTTGACTCATGCGCCCTGCCACGCTGACCCCGCCCGCGCCTGCGGATGTCGCCACCAGCGCCCCGCGCTCCGACTGGTCCACGCTGAAGAAGCTGCTGCCTTATGTGTGGCAGTGGCGCTACCGGGTGGCGCTGGCGCTGGCCTGTCTGATCGCGGCCAAGGTCGGCAACGTCGGCGTGCCGCTGTTGCTAAAAAGCCTGGTCGATGCACTGGCCTTGAAGCCCGGCGACCCGCAGGCGGTGCTGGTGGTGCCGGTGGCGCTGCTGATCGGCTACGGCGCGCTGCGGCTGTCGATCACGCTGTTCACCGAGCTGCGCGAATTTTTGTTCTACCCGGTGGCCGCGCGCATCGCCCGCCGCATCGGGCTGGAAACCTTCGACCACCTGCTCAGCTTGAGCCTGCGCTTTCACCTGGAGCGGCAAACCGGTGGCGTGTCGCGCGACATCGACCGCGGCTCGCGCTCCATCCAGTCGCTGCTGAACTACCTGATCTACAACATCGTGCCGACACTCGTCGAGATCACGCTGGTCATCAGCCTGCTGTCGGCCAAGTTCGACGGCTGGTTCGCGGCCATCACCTTCAGCGCGCTGTTGCTGTACATCGCCTTCACCGTCACGGTGACCGAATGGCGCACCGCCTTCCGGCGCGCGATGAATGAGCAGGACTCCAAGGCCAACACCAAAGCCGTCGACGCGCTGATCAACTACGAAACGGTGAAGTACTTCAGCAACGAAGCCTTCGAGCAGGCGCGCTACGACGAGAACCTGCAGCGGCTGGAGCGCGCGTCGATCAAGTCGCAGACCTCGCTGTCGGTGCTGAACCTGGGCCAGAGTCTGATCATCGCGAGCGCGGTGACGCTGCTGGTCTGGCGCGCTACCGAAGGCGTGGTCGCGGGCACGCTGACACTCGGTGACCTGGTGCTGGTCAACGCGCTGATGATCCAGCTGTACGTTCCGCTGAATTTTCTGGGCGTGATCTACCGCGAGATCAAGCAGTCGATCATCGACATGGAGAAGATGTTCGCGTTGCTCGGCCAGCACCGCGAGGTGGCCGATGCGCCGGGCGCGCAGCCCTTGACACTCGAAGGCACGGGCGCCGACGTTCGGTTCCGCAACGTGCGCTTCGGCTACGACACTGACCGCACCATCCTGCACGACATCAGCTTCGACATTCCTGCCGGCAAGACGGTAGCGGTGGTCGGCCCGTCGGGCTCGGGCAAGAGCACGCTGGCGCGGCTGATGTTCCGCTTCTACGACGTGTCGGCCGGCCGCATCGAGATCGCCGGCCAGGACATCCGCGCGGTGACGCAGCACAGCCTGCGCCAGGCGATCGGCATCGTGCCGCAGGACACGGTGCTGTTCAA
>JANPNF010000212.1:0-8479 GCA_031427315.1 Burkholderiales bacterium
CATCAACGCGCCAGGCAGAGAGTTCAGCGCGTACCGCGCTTGCATGGAGTTTGGCAAATCGAGCTTCGATCAACTGATCAAACGCCGGGTCGGCTTTCCACTGCTGCGCGGGCGAAATCTCTGTGAACCAAAAAATCAGGACGTCTTGGTGCATGGCGTGCGTCGGTGGGCGCTGCTGTGATGCCAACGTTTGACATGAGAAGCACGAAAAAGGCGCAGCGTTTTGCGCATCGCCTCGATGGAAGGGGTGGGCGTCATCTTTGCGCTCTGCGGGACTGACGTGTGACGTACTCCCGAAGTACACCGTCCATGCGTGACTGCCAGCCTTCGCCAGTGGATTTGAAGTACGTGAGAACGTCTTGGCTGTAGCGAACGGAAACCAGCAGCTTCGGACTCTCCGACTTCGGGCGCCCGCGCAGCGTTCGCAATGGAACCATTGCCTTCAACTGCTTTGCCGTCAGTGGCTGCGCGTCAGGATCGGCCTTGGCGGCCGACACGATTACCTGGTCTTCAGCCACGCTCGGCATTGCGATGGCGGGGCGTTTAGATGCTTTCGACATGGTGCTTGACCTCACGACGGTTGGCTCTGCGCAGACTGATGATCCTTCGGGCGGAGCCACGATCAACAAAGGCGACGTAGTACAGGATGTTGGTCATTGGAGCGAGCGCGATCATTCGCAACTCGCTGTATTCAACCCGATCATCAACCCAAACCAGTGCAGCCTCCCAATCAAGCTCGTCTGCCAGTGCCAGCGAGACACCATGCTTCGATTGGTTTAGCTCGTCTTTGGCTCGGTCGAATTCGATTTTCACTCTTTAACGTAGCTACATTAAAGAGGTATGTCAAACCGATGCGGTGAGGCAGCTTTATGACGCTCGACGTTTGACATGAAGGGTGACCGAAGGGCACAGACTTTTGGGCATGCCCTCCAAATGGTCAGGCATCACTGGCGATCTGGCTCAACCTTGCTCGGCTCGGGCTCTGGCGGCCCACCAGGCTGGGGAGGGAGATTCGCGACCCACATCGGCAGTGGCCTTTTGCCCGAAACAATCTCGAATGTTGCTCTTCGAAGCGCTGACTGCTCCGCCTCAAAGTCGCCATAGCCCTGCGGGTAGTAAGACTGGTTCTTCAGATGCGTCTTGTCAAAATTAAATCCAAGGTGTTTGCCCATGGTGTCCAACAGGTCGACCAGTAGCTCTTTGCGTCGCGTTTCCCAGTGCTCTCTCAGATAGCTCTTGTCGTTAAGGTGATCGAGATACTGTTTCCATTGCCTTCGAACTGCTTCTTGTGGCGCCGCGCGTCCATTGAAAATCACGTCGATAGAGTTCAGTGCCTGAACGTGGGCGACGTCAAGCGTCGAGGCACGCGTTGCCATCAATGTCCTGAACATTCGCATTTGTTCGTCGCGGCTCTGCCTGCGGCGATTCAGATACTCGGTCACCTGAACCGCGATGAGTGGGCTCAGCAGCGTTGGGAGCACGACAAGCCAGCCTTTGAGTTCCATAGGGTCTGACGCTACCAAGGATGTTGTTTGTGATGCCTAACCCGATTTATGGCACAGCGTTGCGGCTAAATCGGATATCAGCGCAAAACTGCGCCTATATCCGGCCATGGGCGCAGGCGAGATTTCGGGGAGCTGCGAGCATTCGGAAGCAGCCCTTGTTTTGTCACCGTTCGACCGACAAAATCTGAATTTCGCTCCGGGAGATTGCGATGGGATTGCTCGATTCGGTGATCGGTGCGCTGGCAGGTGGAGGCACGCAAGGCCCTGCAGCAGGCGGTGGCGGACAGGGCGCCTTGCTCGGCATCGTTTTGGGGATGCTGACGAACCGCGGCGGCGGTGATGCCGGTGCTGCCAGCGGCACCGGCGGGATCGGTGGGCTGGGCGACCTGCTGGCGAAATTCCAGCAGGCGGGGCTGGGCGACGCGGCGGCATCGTGGGTCGGCACCGGGCAGAACCTGCCGGTCTCGGGCGAGCAGGTCGAGGGTGCACTCGGCAGCGATTTGCTGTCGCAGATTGCCCGCCAGATCGGTTTGCCGCAGGGCGAGACGGCCGGGGCTTTGTCGCAGATGCTGCCGCAAGTGGTGGATCGCCTGACGCCGAATGGGCAGGTGCCTGAAGGCGGCATCGACGCGGGCGCGCTGCCCGGCTTCGAGGGCCTGGGCGACTTGCTGGGGCGCTTTCCGAAGTGAGCTAGCGCGGCGCGGCGGCGGCGTCGCCGCGCATCGCGCCCGCCACCAGATCGAAGCGGAATAAGCGGCATTCGATCGGCCCATTCCACATCGGCGTGCGGCGCGATTCTTTCAGGCGCATGGCGCCGGGCAGCTTCATGTCGGGGCTGAGCACATGGGCTGTCCAGCCGGCGGGATGCTGGGTGTAGGCGCGCTTCCAGTGCGCGCTGAGGCGGGCGAAAAAGTCGTCGGGCAGCGCTTTGTTGCCGGGTTCGTCATCGGCAACTCGCGGCATGGCCGACGGCGCGGCCTTGCCCGCCACCTCGATGCGCTCGCCATACGGCGGGTTCAGCATCAGTGTGCCGGACAGGTCGGCGGGCAACTCGGGCGCGGGGCGCTCCAGCGCATCGCCGCCGTTGAAGGTGATGGCGGCCTCAACACCGGCGCGCTGCGCATTGCGGCGCGCAAAGTCGACCATGCGGAACGACACGTCGCTGGCGTAGATCGGCACCGCCGACGCGTGGATGCGCGCTTGCGCGTGGCTGCGCAGCCGCTGAAGCTCGGCGCGCATCTCGGGTGTGGCAAATGGCAGCAGCCGCTCGAAAGCGAAGCGACGTTTCAAGCCCGGCGCGATGCCGCAGGCGATCTGCGCCGCTTCGATGGCGATCGTGCCCGAGCCACAGCACGGGTCGTGCAGCGCACCGCCCGCGTCAGGCCGACCCTGCCAGCCGGCAGCCGCCAGCATCGCAGCGGCCAGCGTTTCCTTCAGCGGCGCATCGCCCTTGTCTTCGCGCCAACCGCGCTTGAAGAGAGGCTCGCCAGACGTATCGACATACAACGCCGCGCGCTCTTCACCCACATGCAGCACCAGCGCCAAGTCGGGGCTGCGGATGTCGACACTCGGCCGCTCGCCGGTGGCGTCACGAAGGTGGTCGCACACCGCATCCTTGATGCGCAAGGCCGCGAAGTTCAGGCTGCGCAGCGGGCTGCGGTGCGCGGTGGTGTCGACGCGCAGGGTGTGCTGCGGCGTGATCCACTGGCCCCAATCGACGCTGGCGGCCAGGTCGTAGAGCGCCTGCTCGTCGCGGTAGGGGCCCTCGGCCACCTCGACCAGCACCCGTTGCGCGAGGCGCGATTCGAGGTTGAGCACCATCACATCGGTCGGCCCGCCGTCGAGCGCAACACCACCGCGCAGCGTGTGCACCACCGCTTCCGGCAACACGCGCTGCACCTCGGCGGCCAGCAGCGCCTCGACGCCAGCGGCGCAGGGCAAAAAGAACGGAGCGGTCATGCGGTTTCGGTGCGCGACGCGCTCACATCGTTTTGCGCATGTTGGCCGGTGCGATTCGCAGCGCCTCTCGGTACTTCGCCACCGTTCGGCGCGCGACCTGGATGCCTTGCTCTTCGAGCATCTTGCTGAGCTGGCTGTCCGACAGCGGCTTCAACACATCCTCGGCTGCCACCAGCTGCTTGATCAACGCGCGCACCGCCGTGCTCGACGCATTGCCACCGGCATCGGTGTTGAGCGACGAGCCGAAGAAATACTTCAGCTCGAAGGTGCCGAACACCGTGGCCATGTACTTGGCGGTGGTCACGCGCGAAATGGTCGACTCGTGCAGCCCGAGTTCGTCGGCAATTTCGCGCAGCACCAGGGGCTTCATCGCGATTTCGCCGTGAGTGAAAAAGTTCTTCTGCCGCTCGACGATGGCCTGCGACACGCGCTGGATGGTGTCGAAGCGCTGCTGGATGTTCTTCATGAACCAGCGCGCTTCCTGCAGGCGTGAACTCAATCCCGCATGGCTGCCATTGGCCGTGGCCGCGCCGCGCCCCTGGCGGATCGCCTGCGCATAGAGGTCGTTGATGCGCAGCTTGGGCATCACATCGGGGTTGAGCACGACCTTCCAATTGCGGCCTGACTTCTGCACGATCACGTCAGGCACGATGATGTTGGCTTCGGCGCGCGAAAACGGCCGCCCGGGTTTGGGCTCCAGCACCGTGATCAGCGCCTGCGCCTGTTTGACCAGCTCTTCGTCGGCGCCGGTCACGCCCATCAGTTTCTTCAGGTCGCGGCGCGCCAGCAGCTCGAGGTGGTTCTTGCAGATCATGATGGCGATCATTTGCGCCTCGCTGCGCGGCAGCAGGCGCAGCTGCAGCGTCAGGCACTCGGGCAGGTTGCGCGCACCGACGCCGATCGGGTCCATGTTCTGCAGCCACTTCAGCGCGCAACTCAGGCGCTCCATCACCTCTTCGCGCCGCGCTTCATCGTCGCCCGCCAGGGCCTGAGCAATGTCTTCCAGGCTGTCGGCGAGGTAGCCGTCACCGTCGAGCGATTCGATCAGCACCTCGACCGCAGCGACGTCTTCGGGCGACAGGCGCATGCCCAGCAGTTGGGCCCGCAGGTGTTCCTGCAGACTGGCCTGTGCCGGGTTGCGGTCCTGCGGGTCGAACTCGTCGCCATCGCTGCCGGAGCCGGACTTGCCCGGCGTTTCGCGGATGCCGTCGAAGTCATCGCGCTCGGTGCCGTTTTCCCAGTCGTCGCGCTCGGTGGTGCCGAAGTCGCTGCCATCGATGCCAGGGGCATCATCGCCGCCCTCGCCAGTGGCTTCGGTCGGCGTGTCGGCACGTTCGGTCTCGCGTTCGGCCACCCGTTCGGTGGCCGTGGTGCGCTCGGCCATCGGCTCGAACGCACCGACCGCTTCGTCTTGCGGCTCGAGAAACGGGTTCTGGTCGAGCATCTGCTCGACTTCTTGCTGCAACTCCAGCGTGGACAGCTGCAGCAAGCGGATCGACTGCTGCAACTGCGGCGTCAACGCCAGATGCTGCGACAGCCGTACCTGTAACGACGGCTTCATGGCCGCTACATCCGAAAGTGCTCGCCGAGGTACACCTTGCGCACGTCAGGGTTATCGACGATTTCTGCAGAGGTGCCTTCGGCCAGCACCCGGCCTTCGCTGATGATGTAGGCGCGGTCGCAGATGCCCAGGGTTTCGCGCACGTTGTGGTCGGTGATGAGCACGCCGATGCCGCGCGTTTTTAGAAAACTGATGATGCGCTGGATCTCGATCACCGCGATCGGGTCGACGCCTGCGAACGGCTCGTCGAGCAGGATGAAACGGGGTTGGGTGGCCAGCGCCCGCGCAATCTCGACACGCCGCCGTTCGCCGCCCGACAGCGACAGTGCCGTCGAGTCGCGCAGCTTCTCGATGCCCAGGTCGCGCAGCAGGCCTTCGAGCAGTTCGTTGATTGCGGCCGACTTCAAAGCGCGGCCATCGGCATCGACCTGCAATTCCAGCACCGCGCGGATGTTCTCCTCGACGTTCAGCTTGCGGAAAATCGACGCCTCCTGCGGCAGATAGGACAAGCCGAGGCGTGACCGGCGGTGTATCGGCAACCGATCGACGCGCTGGCCTTCGATCGTGATCTCACCGGCATCGGCGGGCACCAGGCCCACGATCATGTAGAAGCTGGTGGTCTTGCCCGCGCCATTGGGGCCCAGCAAGCCGACGACCTCACCGGCATCGACCGACAAATGCACATCGGTGACGACCTTGCGCGCTCCGTAGCTCTTCTGCAGTCCGGTGGCACTCAGGCGGCGCACCGGCGACGCCGTCGACGGCGTTGTGGCGTTCAACGCTTGTCGCCCAAACTGGAACTCGGGCGCAGCGTGACGCCAGGCTGGGAGGCCGCGGCTGGCGCGGGCGGCACCTCGCGCGGCGTCAACACAGCACGCACACGGCCGCTGGGGTTGGTGGGCGTGGCAGCGGTTGCCCCACCGACCACGTTGAAAACTTCGGCCACGTTGTCGTAGACGATGGTGCTGCCCGCGGTTTCATCGGCCAGCACTGCACCGCGAAAGCGCCGAATCACGGCCCGGTTGATGAACCGGACGACGTCGGCCTTGCCGTCGTACTCGATGCGCTCACCCTCGCCTTCAATGTATTCGTCGAGGCCATCGCGCTTCTGGCGAAAGATCGCCCGCTTGCCTTCATCGGCAGTCGCAATGCCGAACTGCGCGCCGTCGGGCGTTTGCCGCACCTCGATGTGCGCTGCTCGCATCGACATCGTGCCTTTGGTCACCACCACGTTGCCGGTGAAGATGCCCAGCTGCTTGACATCGTCATAGCGCCCGTTGTCGGCTTCGACGTTCAGCGGCTTGGTGCGGTCGGCTTTTTCGGCATGCGCCACCGGGCAGGTCAGCATCGCCATCAGTCCCAAAACGGCGAGACTGCCGATGAAACACCAAGAGGGAGTTGACAGATCAATGTGTGGGTTCATAAGGCACGATTCTTGCTAAGGATTCTAACCGACAAGTGTCGGCCCGGTGCCCGGAATCTCAACGAATGTGTGCGCTTTCGTGTGCGCTTTTGCCCACCATTGCAGTGGGCCCGCGACCTTCAGATTTTCTTGCGCGCTCGACCGATCAGATAGTCTGCCACGGCCAGCGTGCGCTCCGGGCCTCCGGCCAACGAACCCGACGTGTAAAAACGTGCCTGGATACCGAGTGTGGGCACACCGTCGATGCGGTACACCTCGGCCAGTTGCTTGGCTTGGCGGATTTTGGTCTGCACCGAAAACGAGTTGAACGCGTCGGAAAACTGCGCGCCGTCGACGCCATTCTTGGTGACGAAAGCAAGGATCTCGGGCAACTTGTCGAGCCGCATCCGGTCCAGGTGGATCGCGTTGAAGACCTTGCGGTGCATCGTGTCGACCAGGCCCAGCGCCTCGAGCGCGAAGTACAGGCGCTGGTGCGCGACAAACGGTTCTTCGCGGAACGCCACCGGAATGCGGCGGAACGCGACATCCGTCGGCTGCTTTTTCTGCCAGGCGTCGAGCGTCGGCTCAAACACATGGCAGTGCGGGCAGCCGTACCAGAAAAACTCCACCACCTCGATCTTGCCGTCGGCCGGCACCGGGCCGGGTTGACTCAGCTTGACGTACTGCGTGCCTTCGACGAATTCGCTTTGCGCACGCGCAGCACCGCCCGCGGACAAGGCGACAGCGCCTGCCATCAAGTGGGTTGAAAAATCGCGTCGCTTCATGGTTGTCGGTCCCTTTGCGTGTCCCACACGGTCAATGTTCACTTCGGCGCGCGCACCAACGCAGCTTCAAAACCTGCCGCCACCAGTTTTTCCTTGGTGCCGTCGGCCTCGCCCTTCTCATCGAACGGGCCAAGCCGCACGCGGTGCACTGTGCGGCCGGACTGCTCGCGCTCGCTGATGCGCGCTGCATACCCCAACAAGGCCAGTTTGCCTCTCTGAGACTCTGCGTCGTCGGCGCTGGCATACGCACCGGTCTGCACGAAGTAACTGAACGCTTCGTTACCCGGTCTGGTGGACAGCGGCGACGACGCACTCACGGGGCGATCGGCGAGGATGGCGGCGGGGTCGCGCGCCACGCCCGGCGTGGGTGGCGATGCGGGAGCGCTTGACGGCATCGAGGGCGCTGGCGCCGGGCTCACCGGTCGCGCCGGGTTCTTGCCGGCCAACGGAGCGTTTGGGTCCCAGTTTTTGTTCTTTTCCCGCTCGGCGGCGTCTTGTTCGGGGGTGCGTTGCGGCACCTTGTCGAGAAACGGCACCGGCACCTTGGTGACATACAGGGCCACACCGAGGGCGAGTGCGAGGCCGATCAGCAGGCCGACGATCAGTCCCGTCATGAAACCGCCGAACTGACGGGCTGAAGCTTTGGCGGGACGTGCAGGCATTCGCATGGCGGGGCTCACATTTTCTCTGGCGCGCTGACACCCAGCACCGCGAGCGCATTGCGGATCACCTGGCGGGTCGCCGTCAGCAAGGCAAGGCGCGACTGGGTCAGCGCGGCATCGTCGGCTAAGAAGCGTTCAGCGGCATAGTAGCTGTGGAAGGCGCCCGCGACGTCGCGCAAATAGAAGGTCACATCGTGCGGCGCCAGCGTCTCGGCCGCGTTCGACAGCATCGCTGGGTAGTCGGCCAGCTTCAGCATCAGCGCTGTCTCGGTCGGGGCGGTCAGGAATGACAGGTCGGCGCCGGCAATCGCGGCCGCATCGCCGCCTTTGGCGACGTACTGTTGGATCACCGAGCAGATGCGCGCGTGCGCGTACTGCACGTAGAAGACAGGGTTCTCGTCGTTTTGCTTCAGCGCCAGATCGACATCGAAGGTGAACTCGGTGTCGGCCTTGCGGCTGATCAGGAAAAAGCGCACTGCGTCGCGGCTGGTCCAGTCGATCAAATCGCGCAGCGTCACGTAAGAGCCGGCGCGCTTGGAGATCTTGACCTCCTCACCGCCCTTCATCACCGTGACCATCTTGTGGAGCACGTAATCAGGGTAGCC
>JANPNF010000213.1:0-2627 GCA_031427315.1 Burkholderiales bacterium
GTCGCCCAGGTAATGCGCAGCGCAGGCGGTGGCCCAGGCGACGCTGAGCATCGCTTCGCCGGGCGGCTCGGCGGCTGGGGCGTCGCGCAGCGCCAGATCGACCCAGGGCGACAGCAGCACCAGCGCAGCGGGTGGCGGGCAGCCGCTGTCGCGCAGTGCCAGGGCGGTCGACAACGCCAGCCCGCCGCCAGCCGAATCACCGGCCAGGATGACCGGGCGGGGATTGCCTTTTCTGTCGGCGCTCAGTGCGCGGAATGCAGCGAGGGTGTCATCGAGCGCAGCCGGGTAACCGTGCTCGGGCGCCAGCCGGTAGTCGAGGGCGAACACCGGCAATCCGCTGACAAGCGCCAGCCGCGCGGTCAACGCTCGGTGCGTCGCTGGCGAACCGATGCAGTAAGCACCGCCGTGCAGGTAGAGCACGACACCCGGCGGCGCACTCGGCGCCTGCGTCGGGCGCAGCCATTCGCCCGGCACGCCGCCGACGGTGCCGGGCTCGACCGCCACGCCTTTCGGCATCCGCGTGGTGCGCGACAGCATGCGCAGCCAGCGGCGCTGAAAGCCGATCGAAAAGCGCGGCGAGAACACCGGCTTCAGCAGCAGCTTCAGCGACGCGCGAAGCCCTGCGGCCAGCAGCGCTTCCAGCAGACCTTTCGGTTGAAAAACCACCATCACCGGCCTGCGTTGCAAAAAAAGCGATCGTAGCCAGTCGGCAATTCCGCACATTCCCTTTCATTTGTGCTGCAAATTGAAACATCGTGATACATCGTGACCCTGCCGCACCCTTACGCTCGTTGCACCATGGGGTCAGTGACGAACCGGGTCTGAGCAACGATGAACGACGACTTGTTGTGGGGCGCTGCGGGCGCGGTGCTGCTGGTGTTGCTGCTGCTGGTCGTGCAGCTGATCCGGCGGCGTGCGCGGCGTCCCGCGGCTGGCGTTGAGCGTGTCGACCGGAGTGCCAGGCGTTCCTTGCCGCCGCTGTCGCGCAGCGCCTCCCAGATCGACACCGTCAGCGATGTCCATGAGCTGAATCAAGCGCGGCGACCCGCCAGCGACGACGCTGGTCTGCGCGCCGAACGCGAGGTCGCCGAGCGGGCCGCCCTCGCCGAGGCCGACCGCGAAGCCGCCGAGTGGGAGGCGCGGCTCGTCGCGCAGCAACTGGCTGATGAAGAACGCGAGCGTGCCCGTGTCGTGGCCGACCTGGCGGCCGCTTCGGTCGTGGCACCGCCACCCGCTGGGCCCGAGTCTGATCCGAAGGTCGACGAGCAGGCGGCACTTGATGCACTGGCGCGCGAGGCCGCCGAATGGGAGACCCGCCTCGCTGCGCAGCAGCTGGCCGATCGCGAGAGTGAGCGCCAGCGTTTGGTGGCCGAAGCCGAAGCCGAAGCCGAGCGTGCTGCTGCTGCCACTACCCTTACCGCTGCCGCTGCTGCCGAGGCGCAGGCCGCCGAAGCGGCTGCGTTCCATTTCACGCTCGAACCCGAACCTGCGCTCGAACCCGCGCCGAAACCTCCGCCCGCAGCGCCCGCCGTGCGCGCCGCCCGCACGCCACAGCAGTGCCTGGTGATGATTGCCGACGACTCGAAGGTGGTGCGCATCAAGACCAGCCGGCTGCTTGCCAAGCACCTGTACCGGGTGTCGCTGGCCGAAGACGGCCTCGATGCCGCGCGGCAGATCGAGCTTGACCTGCCCGACGTGCTGATCACCGACGTCGAGATGCCCGGCATGGACGGCTTCGAACTGACGCGTCAGGTGCGCGCCAACCCGCGCACCGCACACATTCCGATCGTGATGATCACCGCCGACGACGTGAAGCACCGTGCCGATGCGTTCGAAGCCGGGGTCAGCGTGCTGCTCAGCAAGCCCTATCCGGAAGACCAGCTGCTGTCCTACCTGCAATCGACGCTGACCGGCGCGGCGGCAGCGTCCTGATCGCAGCACTTCACGACCAAAAGCTCAGTACCTCGTCGGCCGGCGGTTTGCCGTGCTTGGCGCGGCGCTCCAGCGACGGGGTGCCGATCGCGATCCAGCCAACCAGCGTTTCACCGCCTTCGCAGAAGGCTGCGGTCAGCAGCGGCGAGCGGGCTTTCGCGCCGCTTAGCATCTTTGCGCCGTAACCCAGCGCCTGCGCAGCCAGCAACAGGTGCGCGAGGGCGCCGCCGATGCAGGCCCATTGCTCATGCGCCGGCACCTGCGGGTGGCCCATGTCGATGCGGGCGATCACCGCCAGCGTCACCGGTGCATTCAACGCGCGTTCGTGGTCGAGCGCGGCACCTTCGGCATCCTTGCCCGCGGCTCGCGCGGCCTGCTCGAACAGGGTTGCCATCCGCTCACGCGCTGCGCCGCGCACCGCGCGAAACCTGAATGGCACCAGCGCCGCATGGTCGGGCGAGCGCAAGGCCGCTTCGGCGAGCGTCAACAGCTCGGCGTCGCTCGGGCCGGGTTCGGTCAGGCAGCGCGGGCCGGTCGAATGGCGCTCCAGCAGGGCGTGCAGAACCGGGTGGGGGTCGGCGTTGCTCATGGTCAGCGGTTCAGCCAGCGCCTCGCAGCGTACGACAGCGAATCGACCAGCGCCACCAGCGACATCATCGCCAGCAGAACGGTGCAGCTCTCGTGCATCTGAAACA
>JANPNF010000214.1:0-3138 GCA_031427315.1 Burkholderiales bacterium
CAGGGCTACACCAAGGTCGTGCGCAATTTCTACAGCCAGCTGCGCATCTACGACGTCACCGACGAGGCGCTCGGGGCGAAACGCAAGATGGTGCACGGCCGCATCAACCACGGCGAGCAGTTCATGGACGTCGCGCATCGCAAGGAGCCGACCGCCTACTACTGCGAGAAGTCGGGCATCGGCCGCGCGATCCGCAGTCTGCAACCGTTGCAGCCCTCACTGCACATCGGCATCGTCGGCCTCGGCGCGGGCACGCTGGCGGCTTACGGCCGCGCGGGCGACGAGATGCGCATCTACGAAATCAACGAGCAGGTGCTCGACTTGGCGCGCAGCGATTTCACCTTTTTGTCCGACAGCGCCGCGACCATCACACCGGTGCTGGGCGATGGTCGTCTGATGCTCGAGCGCGACCCACCGCAGCATTTCGACCTGCTGGCGATCGACGCGTTTTCAGGCGACTCGATCCCCGCGCACCTGCTGACGTTGGAGGCGCTGAAGACCTACTTCGCGCAGTTGAAGCCCGACGGCATGCTGGCCTTCCACATCACCAACCGCTACCTCGATTTGCAGCCAGTGATGGCGGCTGCCGCGCAGCACGAGGGCAAGACGGCGCTGGTCTACGACCTGGAGCCCGACGACAAGGATCTCTACTGCCGCCACACCGCCTGGGTGCTGATGATGAGCCCCGAGCGCGCGGCCGCGCTGCCTGCATCGCTGCGCGACGGTGTTCCGCTGAAGCTGCGCCCCGACTTCACGCCGTGGACGGACAGCTTCTCGAACCTGTTCAGCATCTTGAAATAGCGCGTCGCTCGCCGCACAGCATCTGCGCGCGCTGCGTTGAGCAGCGCCGTCGTCAGAGCCCGAGGTCGCTCAGACTCGCGTGGTCGTCAGGACGCCGGCCGAGTGGCCAGTGAAACAGCCGGTCTTCGGCGCGAATCGGCAAATCGTTGATGCTGGCGTAGCGCCGCATCATCAGGCCGTGCTCGTTGAACTCCCAGTTCTCGTTGCCGTAGCTGCGAAACCACTGGCCCGAGTCGTCGTGGCACTCGTAGGCAAAACGCACGCCGATGCGCGCGCCGTCGAAGGCCCACAGTTCCTTGATCAACCGGTAGTCCAACTCGCGCGCCCATTTGCGCTGCAGGAATTCTTTGACCTGCGCGCGGCCGACCGGAAACTCCGCGCGGTTGCGCCAGCGGGTGTCTTCGGTGTAGACGCCCACCACCCGATCCGGGTCGCGCGAGTTCCACGCGTCCTCGGCCATGCGCACTTTCTGACGCGCGGTGTCGGCGGTGTAGGGCGGTAACGGCGGTCGGGTTTCGCTCATGCTGCGTCTCCAGGTAGGTCGAGTTCGACCATATCAATCGTCAAGATTGGCGCGTGAGCGCAGCGCCAGGTCACTGTGTTGCGTTCGTGTCCCCCGGGCCCGAAAAGACGAGCCCTCCTCCTTTACCTCACCCCACACAGCGACCCGTCACAGCGCTCCTTCAACCACCAAAGCATGCGAAGTTCGAATTCCTTTGCAAGCCACGGTGGTGCCGGCTGCCGAGGGCGTGGGGTGACCGGCGCAGCGAAGTAAAGAAGGAAGGCCGGATCGGTCGCACCAAAAGCGTTTGGTGGGTGACCCGGCCTGGGTGACATGAGCGGAGCCGGTCACCCCATGCCCTCGGCAGCACTATGCGTTGTATGCCGGCGGCCTCAACAGACCCCCACAAGCTTTGGATGTGACAGGCTGCAGGGCAGTTCGATGTCAGTAGGTCTTGTACGACAGGAACTTGCCCGACATCACGATGCTGACCCGGTCACCAGCGGCATTCGGCTCTCGGGTCAGGTCCATCTTGAAATCGATCGCGCTCATGATGCCGTCGCCGAATTCTTCGTGGATCAGCTCCTTGAAGGTCGTGCCGTAGACGCTCACCAGCTCGTAGAAGCGATAGATCAGCGGATCGGTCGGCACGCTCGTCGGCAGTGAGCCCTTGTACGGCACCACCTGCAGCCATTTCTCGGCCTCGGCATCCAGACCAAAAATCTTCGCGACCACCTTGGCCTGCTTCGCGTCGAAGGTCATCTGGCCCAGGCAGCCTGCGGTCACCCACTCCTTGCTCAGGCCGACCTTCTTCGCCACGTCCTCCCACTTGATGCCCTTCTTGACCTTGGCCTCGATGATCGATTCGGTGACGTCGTTGCGGTTCATGGGTGCTCCTTGACTGGTGTTGGGGGGAAGTGAATTCAGGCCGCGGGTTCGGCGATGGCGAGTCCTGGCTCGACAACCGGCGGCACGGCCGGTGCGCGGCCGTGCGACAGATACTTCGATCGGGCGACCAAAAAATCGACCAGGTGGTTGCGAATCTTGTAGTACTGCGGGTCGTGGTGCAGCGTGGCGCGCTGCCGGTCGCGCGGCATCGTGTTGCGCACGATCTCGGCCACGCGCGCCTGCGGCCCGTTGCTCATCAGCAGGATCTTGTCGGCCAGCAGAATCGATTCGTCGACGTCGTGCGTGATCATGAACACCGTCTGGTGCGTCTCGGCGCAAATGCGCAGCAACTCGTCTTGAATCGTGCCGCGCGTCAGCGCATCGAGCGCGCCGAAAGGCTCGTCGAGCAGCAGCATCTTCGGCTCGATCGCGAATGCCCGCGCGATGCCGACTCGCTGCTTCATGCCGCCCGACAGCGCCGACGGGTTCTTGTCGATCGCCGGGGTCAGCCCGACCAGCGCGACGTACTTCTCGACATGCGCCTTGACCTGCGCTGTGCTCCATTGCGGCCACTTGCTGCGCACCGCGAAGGCGATGTTTCGGCGCACCGACAGCCACGGCATCAGCGCGTGCCCCTGAAACACGACGCCGCGCTCCAGGCTCGGTCCGGCGACCTCGCGGTTGTCCATGAACACGTTGCCGCTGGTCGCCTGATCGAGACCCGCCAGCACGTTCAGGATCGTCGTCTTGCCGCAGCCCGAGTGGCCGATGATGCAAACGAATTCGCCCTTTTGGATGCCGAAGTTGACGCTGTCGAAGACCGGCTCGGTCTGCTTGCCGTCGGGCGTGGGATAGCTTTTCGACAGGCCTTCGATGCGCAGAAAAGGCGCGTCTACGGCGGAGGCCGGTTCGCCGCCGGGCCGCCCCAAGGCGAACGCTCCCCGAGG
>JANPNF010000215.1:0-1746 GCA_031427315.1 Burkholderiales bacterium
GCACGTTTGACAAAGCACTGTCAAAGCTGGCCAACACTCAGAAACTATAAGCCTAGCCTAGCCTGGTCGTTCGCTTGTTAGCAAGGCGCCTGCAGCTTGTGGGCCTTGATGTACTCCCACAGCTTCTTGGTCACCTCGGTACGTGGCATCGGCGTGGCGCCAATGATCGCTGCCAATTGCGGGCTCGGCGTGACCGCCTTCATGAACGCCGCATTCGGTGAGCGTTTTGCGGCCGGCGCGGCGGCCTTCTTGGCCGCAGGTTTTGCCGCCGCCGTCGTCACGGCCGCGGCCTTCTTTGCGGGTGCCGCTTTCTTGGCCGGAGCCTTCGTCGCAGTTGCCATGTCTGTTATCTCCATCAAATAAGGGGTTGATGTGCCGGGCTGGCGGAGAGCCGCATGAACTCTCGTCGTCACAACCTGAAGCGCCACTAATCGTACTGCCTGCACTGCGCGCTGAGAAGCGCGTTTTAAAGGAGAAACGCGCATTCTTCGGGTCAGCACATCAGAATGTCTCGTTGGCGTCACGCCGCCGAGTCGCTTTAACGAACATCGCCCGACCGAGGTGCGGTGCGGGCGCTCCACACCATCGTGATCGCCAGCACGCCCACAACGACACCCAACGACACCAGCACCGGGATCTTGTAGATGTCGATCAGCAGCATCTTGGTGCCGATGAACACCAGAATCACCGCGAGGCCATAACTCAGCAAATGGAACTTCTCGGCCACTGCGGCGAGCAAGAAGAACATCGCGCGCAGGCCAAGAATGGCAAAGATGTTGGACGTGAGCACGATGAACGGGTCGTCGGTGATCGCGAAAATGGCGGGGATCGAATCGACCGCAAAAATGACGTCGGTGATGCCGACCAGCGCCACCACCATCAGCAGCGGCGTGGCAATGCGCTTGCCGTTTTCGAGGGTCCACAACTTCTCGCCGTCGAAGTCTTTCGACACCGGCAGCAACCGGCGCAGCAGCTTCAACGCAGGGTTGTCGTCGAGCAACTGTTCCTCGCCGGCGGCCCACCACATCTTGACGCCAGTGAGCAGCAAGAACGCGCCAAACAGATACAGCACCCAATGGAACTGCGAGATCAGCCAGCCGCCCACTAGGATCATCACCGTGCGCAAAACAATGGCCCCGACGATGCCGATCATCAGCACACGCTTCTGGTACGCGGGGGGCACCGAGAAGTAGGTAAAGATCATCAGAAAGATGAAGATGTTGTCGACGGCAAGCGACTTCTCGATCAAGTAGCCGGTCAGGAACTCCATCGCTCGCGTGTCGGCCTGCGCGGCTGCCAACGGATCGGGGCTTTGCGTCAGCGCCCACCAGAACAAGGCGTTGAACGCAAGACTGAGTGCGACCCACACCACCGACCATTTCACGGCTTCTCGGACCGACACCTCATGAGCGCCCTGCTTCCTCAGCACCACGAAGTCGATGAAGAGTGCAACCAGCACCGACGTCACGAAAAATCCCCACAGCCACACCGGCGCAACAGAATTCATCACAGCTCCTGGACACAGTTGATCGAACGGGCCCGGTCGCCGGTGTCGCACTGGGGGGCTGGAAGACGCAGCACCGCAGTGTTCTCACGAACGACCGAAGTGCCGAAGAGTCTTGCGGGTGAGGACCCGCCACAGGATGGCGGGTCTGACTGCGGGCCCGGATCGAGTCGTTGCCGACATCGACCGTATTGACGGGCTGCCGCGACGGCGTGGTGCCGCTCGCTACTCCCCCTTCAGCA
>JANPNF010000216.1:0-9260 GCA_031427315.1 Burkholderiales bacterium
TGGTAGATCGTGCCGTCGGGGTTGCGGTCGAACGGCATGCCGAAGTGTTCCAGCTCGTAGACGACCTTCGGCGCTTCGCGGCACATGAACTCGATGGCGTCCTGGTCGCCCAGCCAATCGCTGCCCTTGACGGTGTCGTAGAAGTGGAAGTGCCAGTTGTCTTCCGCCATATTGCCCAACGACGCGCCGATGCCGCCTTGCGCGGCCACGGTGTGTGAACGCGTTGGAAACACTTTCGAGAGCACCGCGACGTTCAATCCGGCACGTGCCAGCTGCAGCGAAGCGCGCATGCCCGAACCCCCCGCGCCGACGATCACCACATCGAACTTGCGCTTCGGAATCGGCGAACTCAACGCACTCATTGCTGACGAACCAACTTGCATCACAGCCTCCACAGCACTTGGATTGCCCAACCCGCACACCCTACCAACCAGGCAATGGTGAACACCTGCAAGGCAAGACGCACGCCGACCGGTTTGACGTAGTCCATCCAGACATCCCGCATGCCCACCCAGACGTGGTACAGCAGCGAGACGATGACGACGAAGGTCAATACCTTCATCCACTGGGCGGCGAAGATGCCGGCCCATTTGTCGTAGCCCATCTCGCCAGGCAACAGCACCTGCACGATGACCACGAGGGTGAACAGGGCCATCAAACTGGCGGTGACGCGCTGTGACAACCAGTCGCGCAAGCCGTAATGCGCACCGACGACGATGCGCTTCGATCCGAAATTCTGTGCCATGGGTCGGGAGGTCAGAAAAAGAGCTTGGCGCCGAGCAGCACCGTCAGCACGACGCTCAGGCTGAGCGTCACCAAAGCAGAGTTGTGACCGAATTCTTTGGTCACTGCATGCGTCATGTCCATCCACAGATGGCGCACGCCCGCAATGAAGTGGTGCAAAAAGGCCCAGATTAAGCCGAGTGCGATCAGCTTGAACAGCCAGCCGGGGAGGAAGCCCGCGCCGCTCGAAAAGACGGAGGTGAACCCGGCATAGCTGATCTCGGAGGTGACACTGGCATCGAACATCCAGATGATGAACGGCATCAACAAAAACATGCCGACGCCGCTGACGCGGTGCAGGATCGACACGATGCCCGCCGGCGGCAGCCGGTACGTGGCGATCTGGCTGACATGGATATTGCGGTAGGTGGGCCGCGGCTTCAGGGTGTCTGGCATCTCCAACTTTCTCGTGTCCGCTCGCAACAATCGCCTGAGTTTATTGCAATGCAGCACGCGGGAATTTCCGCGGCTTTTGCGAGGCGCCGCGATCGCGGCGTGGCAAGGCGCTCAGCCGAACGCATCAACTGAGCGCATTTCGGTAGTGGTAACCCGCGGTGTTGTACAGGCCGTGGCGGAGCTCGACCGGCTTGTCGTCATAGGTGAACGACAGGCGCTCGACACTGAGCAGCGGGTGCCCGATCTCGACGCCGAGCGCAGGCGCCGATATGGCATCGGCCGCGACAGCACGGATCTTTTCGTCGGCGCGGATCATGTGCACACCAAACTGGCTTTCGAACAGCCCGTACATCGGCCCTTTGTAATCACTGAGCCGTTCGGCGGTCAGCCCCTTGAACATCGCACCCGGCAGCCAGATGTCGTCGAACACCACCGGGGTGCCGTTGAAACTGAGCAGGCGCCGCACGTTGACCACCGCATCACCCGACTTCATCGCCAGCGAGCGGGCCACGTCGGCGGGCGAGCGCAGTCGGCGGCAGTCGATGAAGCGGCGTTGCACCCTGCCGGCCTCATCGCCGTCAGGCATCAGGCGCAAAAACCGGTACTGGTTCTGCTGTTCGGCATGCGTGGCAACGAAGGTGCCCTTGCCCTGGCGGCGCACCAGCAGGTTCTCGGCCGACAACTCATCGACGGCTTTGCGCACCGTGCCCTGGCTGACTTTGAAGCGCACCGCCAACTCCATTTCGCTGGGAATCGCTTCGCCCGGGCGCCATTCCCCGACGCGTAGGCTGCGCGTCATCAGCGTCTTGATCTGCTGATATAGCGGGCTGAAGGCCGGAGAAACGCCGTCGTTCGCAGGGGCCGCAGCAGCCACAGGCAATCGGGCATTGGAGACGGCGGCGCTTTTCATGCCCGGATTGCAGCACAGGATCGGCGCAACCGTCCAGCGAATGCCGTTGAATTTCGTCAGACATCTTGTATAAGACGTATGACTTTTGATCTGCCTCGGGTTCACTCCTACAATAAGGGTTGAGGGTGAATACAATTTCTAGTGGCGCCGCCTTGTCGTTGCCCGTTCTCAGCGCCCTCTTTACGTTCAGTAACGCCCCTCTACCCCCCGGAGATTTTCATGAGCAAGTCCCCCGTTCGCGTGGCCGTCACCGGCGCTGCAGGCCAGATTGGCTACGCCTTGCTTTTTCGCATCGCCTCTGGAGACATGCTCGGCAAGGACCAGCCGGTTATCTTGCAGCTGCTGGAGATCGCCGACGAGAAGGCCCAGAACGCGCTGAAGGGCGTGATCATGGAACTCGACGACTGCGCATTCCCGCTGCTGGCCGGCATCGAAGCGCACAGCGACCCGGTCGCCGCTTTCAAGAACACCGACTACGCGCTGCTGGTCGGCGCCCGCCCTCGCGGCCCGGGCATGGAGCGCTCTGACCTGCTGGCCGCCAATGCCCAGATCTTCACGGCGCAGGGCAAGGCGCTGAACGCATCGGCGTCGCGCAACGTCAAGGTGCTGGTGGTCGGCAACCCGGCCAACACCAATGCCTACATCGCGATGAAAAGCGCGCCCGATCTGCCTGCGAAGAACTTCACCGCCATGCTGCGCCTGGACCACAACCGCGCCGCCAGCCAGATCGCCGCCAAGACCGGCAAGGCGGTCTCCAGCATCGAGAAGCTGGCGGTATGGGGCAACCATTCGCCCACGATGTATGCCGACTACCGCTACGCGACCATTGGCGGTCAGTCGGTCAAGGCGTTGATCAACGACGACGTGTGGAACAAGGACATCTTTTTGCCCACTGTGGGCAAGCGCGGTGCGGCCATCATCGCCGCGCGCGGTGTGTCGTCAGCCGCGTCGGCCGCCAATGCCGCCATCGACCACATGCGCGATTGGGCGCTCGGCACGCAAGGCAAGTGGGTCACGATGGGTGTGGCCTCAAACGGCGAATACGGCATCCCGAAGGGCGTGATGTTTGGCTACCCAGTCACCACCGCCGACGGTGAATACAAAATCGTCGACGGCCTGGAGATCGACGCCTTCAGCCAGGAACGCATCAACATCACGCTCAAAGAGCTGACCGACGAGCAGGACGGCGTCAAGCACCTGCTTTGATCCCGGCTCCTCCTCGTGACATGCGCCACGCGCAGAAAGCCGGCCACCCGTGCGGAGGCCGGCTTTTTTCATGCGACGCGCCCTTTCACCGATCACCCTGAGATTGCGAATCCGTCCCATGGCACCGTCTTCTTCCTTACTCACCAGCCTGAGCCTGGCCGCGCTGCTCGTCGCGCCGGCTGCCTTCGCTGCCGATGCGACCCACAGCACGCCGCAGCCCGCCCGCAAGCCGGCCAAGGTCGCGGCGAAGCCAAAAGCCGCCGCTGCGCCCGTAGAACGGGTGCCCGAACCCGCAACGCCAGAACAAATCAGCGCCTCCGAGCGCGTCTACTACGGTGAATACGACTGCGACTTCAAGCAGGTGATCCAGATCACCGCCAGTGAGCGCCACCCGTCGTATGTCGAGCTGCGTTTCGCAAAGAACAGCTACCTGATGAAGCCGGTGCTGTCATCGACCGGCGCGGTGCGGCTCGAAGACGTGAAGGGTCAGACGCTGCTGATCCAGATCGCCAGCAAGTCGATGTTGATGAATGTGAAAACTGGTGTCCGCCTGGTCGACGCCTGTGTCAGCCCCAGTCAGCGCGTTGCGATGGACGCGGCCAAGGCCGCAGCTACCACTGGCAATACGCTGCTGATGGCACCCCGCCCCTGAATTGCACGACCGCGTTGCGCTGCCCTCGTGCACCGGCTGCCGAAAGGCACACCACTTGCATCCCCACCGACTTTTCGAAGGAGCCCCACCATGCTTGAAGCCTACCGCCTCCACATCGCTGAGCGCGCCGCGCTTGGCATCCCGCCGCTGCCGCTGTCGGCCGCGCAGACCAGCCAGCTGATCGAGTTGCTGAAAGCGCCGCCTTCCGGTGAAGACAAGTTGCTGGTCGATCTGATCACCCACCGCGTGCCCGCCGGGGTTGACGACGCTGCACTCGTCAAGGCCAGCTACCTGGCCGCCGTGGCCCACGGCAGCGAGCAATGTGCGCTGATCACGCCCGCCACCGCGACTCAGCTGCTGGGCACGATGCTCGGCGGCTACAACATCAGCCCGCTGATCGAGCTGCTCGACGACGCCCAGGTCGGCGCGGTGGCCGCAGCCGCGTTAAAGAAAACGCTGCTGATGTTCGACCAGTTCCACGACGTGAAGGACAAGGCCGACAAAGGCAATGCCCACGCGAAATCGGTGTTGCAAAGCTGGGCCGATGCCGAGTGGTTCACCTCGCGGCCCGAGGTACCGCAATCGATTACCGTCACGATTTTCAAGGTCACCGGCGAAACCAACACCGACGACCTGTCACCTGCGCCCGATGCCTGGAGCCGCCCCGACATTCCGCTGCATGCGCTGGCGATGCTGAAGAACGCGCGGCCCGGCATCGTGCCGGAAGATGACGGCAAGCGCGGCCCGATTCAGTTCATTGAAGACTTGCGTGCGCGCGGAAATCTCGTGGCCTACGTCGGCGATGTGGTCGGCACCGGATCGAGCCGCAAGTCGGCCACCAACTCGGTGCTGTGGTTCACCGGTGAAGACATTCCCTTTGTTCCGAACAAACGATTCGGCGGCGTGTGCCTCGGCGCCAAGATTGCGCCGATCTTCTACAACACGATGGAAGACGCCGGTGCGCTGCCGATCGAGCTCGACGTGAACCAGATGAACATGGGCGACGTGGTCGAGCTGCGCCCCTACGAAGGCAAGGCGCTGAAAGACGGCCAGGTGATTGCCGAATTCAAGGTCAAGAGTGAGGTGCTGTTCGACGAGGTGCGCGCCGGTGGCCGCATCCCGCTGATCATCGGCCGCGGCCTGACCGCCAAGGCGCGCGAGGCGCTCGGGCTGCCGGTGAGCACGCTGTTCCGCCTGCCGCAAAACCCGGCCGACACCAAGAAGGGTTTCAGCCTGGGTCAGAAGATGGTCGGCAAAGCCTGCGGCCTGCCCGTGGTCAATGGCCAGCAAGTCGGCGTGCGCCCCGGCACCTACTGCGAGCCGCGCATGACCTCAGTCGGCTCGCAGGACACCACCGGCCCGATGACCCGCGACGAGCTGAAAGACCTGGCCTGCCTGGGCTTCAGTGCCGACCTGGTGATGCAGTCGTTTTGCCACACCGCGGCTTACCCGAAGCCGGTCGACGTGAAGATGCACCACGAGCTGCCCGACTTCATCAGCCACCGCGGCGGCATCGCGCTGCGCCCCGGTGACGGCGTGATCCACAGCTGGCTCAACCGCCTGCTGCTGCCCGACACGGTGGGCACCGGTGGCGACAGCCACACCCGTTTCCCCATCGGCATCAGCTTTCCCGCAGGCTCCGGCCTGGTGGCGTTTGCGGCTGCCACCGGCGTGATGCCGCTCGACATGCCCGAGAGCGTACTGGTGCGCTTCAAGGGCACGATGCAGCCTGGCGTCACGCTGCGCGATTTGGTCAACGCGATCCCGCTATATGCGATCAAGGCCGGGCTGCTGAACGTCGAGAAAAAGGGCAAGAAGAACATCTTCAGCGGCCGCATTCTCGAGATCGAGGGCCTGCCGGACCTGAAGGTGGAGCAGGCCTTCGAGCTGAGCGACGCCTCGGCCGAGCGCAGCGCCGCCGGTTGCACCGTGCACCTGAATTCGGCGCCGATCATCGAGTACATCAACAGCAACATCACGCTGATGAAGTGGATGATCTCCGAAGGCTATGCCGACGCCCGCACGCTGGCCCGCCGCATCGCCGCACAGCAAGCCTGGCTGGCCGACCCGCAGTTGCTCAAGGGCGATGCCGATGCCGATTACGCCGCAGTGATCGACATCGACCTGGCCGACATCGTTGAGCCCATCGTGGCCTGCCCGAACGACCCCGACGACGTGAAGACGCTGTCGGAAGTGGCCGGTGCCAAGATCGACGAGGTGTTCATCGGCAGCTGCATGACCAACATCGGCCACTTCCGCGCGGCCAGCAAGCTGTTGGAAAACAAGCGCGACATCCCCGTCAAGCTGTGGGTCGCGCCACCGACCAAGATGGACGCGAAAAAGCTCAGCGACGAAGGCCATTATGGCGTGCTGGGCAATGCCGGTGCGCGCATGGAAATGCCGGGCTGCAGCCTGTGCATGGGCAACCAGGCCCAGGTGAAGGAAGGCGCGACGGTGTTCTCCACCAGCACCCGCAACTTCCCGAACCGCCTCGGCAAGAACAGCTTCGTCTACCTCGGCTCCGCCGAATTGGCCGCCATCTGCTCGAAGCTCGGCCGCATCCCGACCCGCGAGGAATACCTGAAGGACATGGGCGTTTTAACCGCGGCCAGGGTGACGGTCTACCAGTACCTGAACTTCGACAAGATCGAGGAGTTCACCAACGCGGCGGAGAAGGTGCCGGCGTCGGTTTGATCGGCTGTTGATCAAAGAAAAGGCCCGCTTGATGCGGGCCTTTTTCGTGGGGATCAGGCAGCAACTTTGCGCAGCGTTCGCGGTGGTAACTCAGCCAGTGCTGACAAGATCGCTGGTACAGCGGCCGCCAAGTCTTCGATGCGGTTGCTGCGACCGAGCACGATGAGTATCGATACCGGAAAAGCAGCCAAGTTCTGCTGGTACTCCATACCTCTGTCGGCGGTCAACAGCACATCGAACTCACCGGCGGCCAGCGCAAGAAGTTTGCCGTTCTTGATGCTGGACCAGCCTCTGCGCTGAACGGTCACGACCGAGTGCCCTGTCAGCAACACGCCGAGCCTGCCCGGCACCGACTCGTCAAGCAGGATGCACATCAAGCACCAGCGCCATCCTGGCGTCTTCGAGAACCTGAATCGCAAGTTCCCGACTGACAGACGGAAAGTCCTCGAGGAAAACTTCCAAAGAATCTCCCGCTTCCAAGTGCTCAAAGAGGATGCGCACAGGCACTCGTGTGCCGATGAACACTGGCGTTCCACCGACGATTTCGGGATCTGAAATGACGCGGGGAGATTTCATGGTCGACTCCTATCGAGCGCTCAGTCTACCGTCGTGCCGCGCTTCGATTTGATGTGCTGTGAACTTGAGAAGATCGGTTCGATACGGTCAAGTTTCGGATCATGGCACCGGCACCGCCAAGACCGCCTTCGGGTTGGTTCGGGCAATGGCCAGCAGCGTCCGTGCGGCGCCACTGGGTTGTTTGCGCCCTTGCTCTCAGCCCTGCAGCGTGCGAACCGAGAGGCCCAGCAAGTTGGCGAACTGCGACTGCGACAAGCCCGTGGCTTCTCGCGCTTCGGCGGCCGAAGAAACCACGACGTTGCCTTTGCCTGCTTTCATGTCGTTGATCGATTGCAGGATCTCGGCGCCGATGCCGCGGTGCGCCTCGAAGGCCACGATCTCGGCGGGACTGAGCTGCTTAGATTTCGTGGGCACGACGAATCTCCTTGAGCGTGGTGAGGGAGATGGTTTCCTGCCCGTTCCTTCGCACGCCCAGCGTACCTAGCGGACACCTC
Organism: Burkholderiales bacterium; assembly: GCA_031427315.1. Lineage (GTDB taxonomy): Bacteria > Pseudomonadota > Gammaproteobacteria > Burkholderiales > Burkholderiaceae_C > PBB1. Next base: position 7,712 of record JANPNF010000216.1, read on the forward strand.
CTGAGCTGCGAATGACTGAGCCCGCTTCAGGATCAAGAGCGATGAACGCAGCAAACCAGACGGGCCGAGATATTGCTGCAGGATCTCCGAAAGGCGCAGCACCGTTGGCCAGGCTGTCCAACACCGCCGTCACGGCCCGGTCGTCACGTCGACCACGAAGCTGACCTGGCCCGAGGCGCTCGGCAACAGCGAGCCGACCAGGGTCCATTCGATTGCCCCGGTCGCGCCGACCGCCGGGCTGCCGGTGACGCTGCAGGCGGTCAGGCTTGCTGCCAACGGCGGCAGACAGGCCGCGCTGACGAACTGCGTGAATGCAGGCGAGATGTCGTTGATGCGAATCGACGTGATCGCACCGCTGCCTTGGTTGGTGTACGCGATGGTGTAGATGATGCGCCCCCCCGGCAGCGGTGACGCGTTGTCCTGGCTCTTCACCAGCACGAGACCGGGGCCACGCGGGCCGCCGACGGTCGTCGCGTCTTCGTTCGTCAGCGTGATCGACAGCGGCGGGCTGGCATTGGTGTAGCTCAGCACCGCTTGCAAGGTGCTCAGGTTTTGCGCGCCCACGGCGGCACCGCTCGGCACCGACACCTTCACGATCACGCACACCGGCGTGCCTGCCGATGTGACGACCGCCGCGCCCAAAACGCCTTCACCGACATCGAGCACGCCGTTGCAATTGGTGTCTCGCAGCAGCGTCTGCGGCCAGGCGGCGCTGGCCGTCGTGCTGAACGCCACGCTGCCACCCGTGCCGGGTGTGAAGGTGTGGGCGTTGAACACCGACTCGCCCGGCGCGGCGCTGCGTTGTTGGCCGGCCACCAGCGTCTCAAACGCCACATCGGCGAAGTTCAGGCCGGGCGCATTGACGCCTGGTGTGTAGGCGAATGCAATGCTGTCACCACTGCGGTCGTAGCTGGCAGTGGGCGATCCGCCCACCGAACGCAGTCCGGCTGGGTTGTCTTCAATCACGCGCAGCGCGTTGCCGTTCAGCGCGGCAGGAATCCACAGCCGGTAGTTGCCTGCGGCGTCGGTGGTGGTGCTGTCGTAGGTCGTCGTGCCTGCGGCGTCGGTCAGGCGCACCGACACGGCGGCGATGCCAGTTTCGCTGCCGTCTTGCAGCGCGTTGTTGGGCGTGCCCACGCCTGCGCCGTTGTCGCGGAAAACGCGGCCGGTGGCGAGGTTGCCGTTGAACAGGCCGAAGTTGAGATTCCTCATATCGACGGCGGCCACCACCGCGTTGCGCCGCACCTGATCGCCCGCTTCGGTGCCGGTGTAAGCAGCAGGCGCTGCGGGTGTCACGTCGGCCAACGTGGCGTTGTCGTCGATGACGATGAAATACTCGCCCGGCGCCACGTTGTTGAACTGGTAAGCACCGGTGGCGCTGTCTACCACCACCGCCTGCAGTGCGGGCCCGGCGGGTGACGACGCAGCCGTCAACTTGGCGTACAGCACCAGGCCGGTGCCTGCCTCGCCGGCGTCGCGCTGCAGGTTGTGATTCGCGTCGGCGTAAACGAAGCCCGACAACGCAACTCTGGACGGCGCGGCCGTCACC
>JANPNF010000217.1:0-37394 GCA_031427315.1 Burkholderiales bacterium
GAACATGCGCCGCGAGGGCTACGAGCTGGCTGTTTCCAAGCCCCGCGTCATGTTCAAGGAGATCAACGGCGAGAAGTGCGAGCCGATGGAGCTGGTCACCGCCGACGTTGAAGAAATCCACCAAGGTGGCGTGATGCAGGCGCTCGGTCTGCGCAAGGGCGAGATGGTCAACATGGAACCCGACGGCCGTGGCCGCGTGCGCCTTGAGTACCGCATTCCGGCGCGAGGCCTGATCGGCTTCAGCAACGAGTTCATGAACCTGACCCGTGGCTCCGGCTTGATCGCCTCGATCTTCGACGGCTACGAGCCCCACAAGGGCGAGATCGGTGGCCGCAAGAACGGCGTGCTGATCTCGATGGACGACGGTGAGATCTTCACCTACGCCCTGGGCAAGCTGGACGACCGAGGCCGCATGTTCGTCAAGCCGAACGACCCGGTCTACGAAGGCATGATTGTCGGCATCCACAGCCGCGAGAACGACCTCGTCGTCAACGCAACGCGCACCAAGCAGCTGACCAACTTCCGCGTCAGCGGCAAGGAAGATGCGATCAAGATCACGCCCCCGATCGACCTCACGCTGGAGTACGGTGTGGACTTCATCGACGACGACGAGCTGGTGGAGATCACGCCGAAGTCGATCCGTGTGCGCAAGCGCTTCCTCAAAGAGCACGAGCGCAAGAAAGCGTCGCGCGACAACGGCTGAGCTGTCAGCAGCTGATGCAGTTGCTGCCGGTGATACCGGCGACCACCGACTTCACCACGTTCGCCTCTGACTTGTTGGCCTCGTCGGCAAGGGCGGGCAGTGGTTGAAGGCTCGGCTCGCCTTCCCTGGCGGACGGCAGGCGCACATCGGCCCGCGTGCGTGAACGCAGGCCCCAGTTCCAAAGCGCCTCGAAGGGCAGCGGCAGCACGAGGAACCAGTGCTCCAGTACCGCCAGCGTCAGCAGCGTGGCGGCAAACGTCAGCGCGGTGATGTCGAAGGCGTCCTTGTTGGCGAGGTTGGCTTCCTGCCAGACCAGCGCTGCGACAAGCGTGGAGGCGATCACCGAGACCGGGAACAGCCGGTTCATGGGGCGCCGCGTGAAGTAGGTTTGCAGATACTTCAGGTGATCCGGCAGGAACCCTTCGTTGAGGTTGCGCACGCCGAGAAAGACATTGAGCTTGGCGCTCTGCCGCATCACCCACAGGATCAGGAACGTCCACAGGCCGGTCTGGTTGGCGCCGCCCCAGGTGGCGGCGAGCACCGCCGCGCCCAGCATCACCAGTGCCAACTCGTGGTGCATCACCGCCATGAAGGCGAGCCCGGCACGCCGCCAGCCGGTCGAATCCGTCGGGCACTCGGTGCGCCGCGGGCCGGTAACGTAGCCCAACAAAAAGGCAACTTCCTGCCAGGCCCACACCAGCAGCCCAAAAGTGAAGGCCAGGTAGGCGCCGGTGATCCGGGTGTCGTCGCGGGTGGCGCCGAGGCCGACCAGCGCCAGCAGCAGCACGAAGGTCGTGCCGCCCATCGTCCACTTAAACGTCCAGCGCGGCAGGCCGTTGAGGTAGAGGATGACGCCGGTGCTGAACCACCACATGAACAGCGTGTAGCCAATCGGCCAGAGGTACTGGGACATGAGGCGCTACTGCAAAAACGCTAAGACAACGTTCAGCACATCACCAGGCCGGCGCCACGCGCACGTTGACCGGCAGCTGATTCGGCTGGGCCGGCAGGCAATACAGGCGCACGAAAGTGAAGCCCGCCGCGATGCCGTAACCCGCGCGCTTCACAGCGCCAACGATGCCGCCCTGGGCTGTTGCGGCCTCGGCGGCGACAGACAGCTTGCGCAGTGTTTCCAGGCCGTTGCGAAAGCGCGGGTCGTCGATGTTCAGCGTCAGCGGGAACACCTGCTTGGTGATCTCAGAGGTGATGCGGAACACGTGGTAGTCGTACTCGGTCGGGTTCAGGCCCATCGCGGCGTGCATTTCGGGGCGCTGGTGGTCGCGCACATACATCGTGGCGTAGACGGCCAGCACAAAGAAGCGGATCCACAGCTTGTTGACGCCGGTCAGCAATTTGGGATTGGCGCGCATCAGCAGCGCAAACGCCTCGCCATGACGGAATTCATCGTTGCACCACAGCTCGAACCATTTGAAGATCGGGTGGAAGCACAGCTCGGGATGGCGCTCCACCTGTCGGTAGATCGCGATGTAGCGGGCATAACCGATCTTCTCGGACAGGTAGGTCGCGTAGAAGATGAACTTCGGACGGAAGTAGGTGTACTTCTTGGCCTTCACCAGGAAGCCCAGATCGACACCGATGCCGAAATCCTTCAGCCACTGGTTGATGAAGCCGGCGTGGCGGCTTTCGTCGCGGGCCATCAGCGACATCAGTTCCTTGATGTCGGGGTTGGTCACGCGCTTCTTCATCTCGGTGTAGAGCACGCAGCCTGAGAACTCGCTGGTCACTGAGCTGATCAGGAAGTCGCCGAATTCCTTGTACAGCGCCGGCGGCAACTGAGAGGAATAGTCCTGGCCCACCATGTCGGCAGGGCGCTGGAAGTGGTCGGTGTTCGAGTCGGCGCGAAATTCTTCCATCAGCACGTCCCACTGAGCGCGCACGGAGCTGACATCCATGCGGTCCATCGCGTCGAAATCGGTGGTGTAGAAGCGCGGCGTCAGCACCGTGTTCTGCAGTGCGGTGGTGGTGGCTTCGTTGGGGGCGCGTAGGGTGGTGGTGTTCATTGACTGCTCCGAGCGTGATGGGTGGTGCGGACTCAGTGAGAAGCCGGCAGGTCGGTCATGAAACGGGCAAACACAGCCGCGTTGGTCGGGCCGAAAGATTCAAGATCGATGCGTTGACCGGTGGCGGGGTCCACGAGTGTCAACCGGCCGTCGGCGCGACCAATCAACTGAAACGGTTGTTCGGAGCCCAGGCCATTGCGACGGCGTTCGCGCGCCAGGCCACGCAGCGCGCCGCGGAAAAAGCCGTTCTCGCCGGTCACCGTGTGAATGACTGTTTTGCTGCTGGCATCGATCACGACGACGCTGCCATCAGGGCGATCTTCAAAACGCAGCTCACGCACGGCCACGGCGGCTTCGTCGGGCACGGTGATGCTGGTGCCCGACAGGCGTACCGAGGCAACAGCGATCAGTGTGCCGAGCAGCACGATGCCGATCGCCTGCAGCACGCGACGCGGCATGACGTTGGTCGCGGTCAAGGCCACCATGTCAAGCTCCCTGGGTCAGCTGAGGTTCAGCTGCTGGCGCAAAGCGGCGTTGGCGGGTAGCTACCGGTTCGCTTGTTGCGATGGGGGTCACTTCCAGCCCGCGCGATTGCGACCAGGCCTGGCCCAGCACGCGTGCCACCTCGTCGGCATGCAGCACGCAGCGCAGCATGGGCTCGGCCTTGGCGATGCGCCACGGCCGCGCGTGCGGCCACAGGTGCAAGAAGGCGATCTGGTCGGTGCCGGCCAGCGTCAACGGGATGTCGCCTGCACTCGCACCGACTTTGCGTAAACCGGCGCCCGCGATGCGCGTGAAGGGCAGGTTGAACGTCAGGTTCAGCACAATGCCGACGCGCATCGTGACTCGCTTGTCGGTGATGGTATAGACCGTCGTGCGGGCGCACAGCACGGCCAGGCCGAGCGCAATGCCGAGCGCCAGCGCCACCAACGGCAGCGTCATGCCGACCGCCTTCAGCGCCGCGGCAGGGGTTCCACCGTCATTCAGCACGAAGGCGCCGCGGATGATCAAAATCGCGCCGAAGTACAGCGCGAGCGTGCGCAGATGGAACACATGACGAGCCAGCACACGCCAGTCCGGCGCACCCTGCCACAGCACGCGCTCCCCAGCGGGCAGCGGCTCCGGCAGGCCGTACTCCGGCTCGAACTCGTGTTCGTGCGTGTGGCCGTCGTAGTTCACTTTCATACCAGCGGCTCCTGCCGATCAGGGGTCGCGTACAGCGTGCCGCCACCGTAGTAGGCCATGATCTTTTCCTCTTCCAGCAGCGTGATCTGCTCGGCACTTTTGGTGCCGGGCACTTGGGCGAACTGGTGGCTGAGGATCGATGCGACCTTCACATGATCGGACTTGATGCGCGCGAAGTTCCAAGGCAGCAACACGTTGCGCGTGGCACCGCCAGTCGGCACGGTGACTTCGATGTAGCGGAACATCATCTCCGACTTGTCGACCCACAGGTCGTGCACCGTGCCGGCGACTTCTCCGTCGGCCCCGATCACTTCCAGGCCGCGCGGGTCGCTGTCGTTGGAGGCGACGCCGAAGTCGGCCGCCATGCGCAGCGGCACGATCTTCGCGTCGCCTTCCCAGGTGTAGTCAGGCACGTCGGCGCGGTCAGCGTAGGCACCCGGGCCGACACCGTCGAGCATCGGGTTGCCGGTGGGCACCAGCGGCGCACCGATCATCCGGTGCAGCGGCTCGGCGTGCAGGGTTTGCGGCGAGACCTTGTAGTTCGGCACCGTCACCGACTCACCGTGCGGCAGCCGGAAGGTCTTCGGTGTCGGCATGCCGATGAAGCCCGGCGTTTGGCGCATTTCACCAGACGGGTAAACCGTCTCCAGCGGGAAGCCCTCGCGCTTGCTTTCCATCTGGAGGTAGTACACCAGAGCGAAAAAGAAGATCCAGAAAGCGTAGAGCACGAGTTGTGCGACGTCGATGTAGCCCGTGATGGCGCCAGTACCCATGATGTGATCTCCTTCTTGCTCGCAAAAAATGATCAGCCGGGGAATTCGGCCAACCCAAACTTTCGACTGCCATGCAAACGTGGTTCGGTCGACATGCGCACCAGCGGACCGATGGCGATCAACGTGGCGAACATCAGACCGATTTCGAGGTGGTAGACGACGCTGTAGCCGACCGACGGGTCGGTCAGCCCCGCCCCCAGCATCCCGCGCGAGGCCATGCTGGTGACAAGGTCGCGCAAGGCGCCACCGAGGGCAATGGCGATGCCACCCGCGGTCGCCTGCACAGCCCCCCAGGCGCCTAGCGCCAGCCCGATTTGCCCCGGCTTCTCCAGGCTCATCGCCACCGTCAGCGTGCTGACCGCAAACAGGCCGCCGCCGAAGCCGATCAAGGCCGCGCCGACTCGAAACAAGGCGGGCGAGTCGAGCGGTGCGGCGAAGATCACTGCTGAAAAAGCCACGATGCCGATCAGGATACCGAAGGACGCCACGCGCAGCGCGTCGATGCCCTTGCCGAGCCAGCGTGCGGCAAAACCGAAGGCGAGCAGCGCCCCACCGGCCAGCAGGGCGGTCAGCACCGTGGTGGCGCCCACGGTGAGCTTGAGGATCTCACCGCCATAAGGCTCGAGAATGATGTCTTGCATGTTGAAAGCGGCGGTGCCGAGACCCACGGCGACCAAGAAGCGCCGCGTGCGACCTTGGCGCACGAACGATTGCCAGCTGGTGCTGAAGTCAGGCTGCGGCAAATGCTTCGCGGTGCGCGCCGGGTTGCGGACTTCTTGTTTCCACAGCGCAATCAGGTTCAACGCCAGCGTCACCGCGGCGGCACCTTGCACGACCTTGATCAGGCGCAACTGGCTGAAGTCGGCCAGCAGCAAACCGAACGTCAACCCGCTGACCACCATGCCGACCAGCAGCATTACGTACATCAACGCGACCACGCGCGGTCGCGCATTCTCCGGGGCGATGTCGGTGGCCAGCGCCAGACCGGCCGTCTGCGTGATCTGCGAACCGGCACCGACCAGCAGGAAGGCGAGCGCTGAACTCAGGTTGCCCAGCCAGGGCCCGGCGCGTGAATCGCCCGACAGCAAGATCAGCGCGAACGGCATGATGGCGAAGCCGCCGAACTGCATCCATGTGCCCATCCAGATGTAGGGCACGCGCTTCCAGCCTAGCACCGAGCGGTGGGTGTCGGACTTGAAGCCGACCAAAGCCCGAAACGGTGCGAACACCAATGGCAGCGCCACCATCAGCGACACCAGCCAGGCGGCCATGCCCATCTCAACGATCATCACTCGGTTCAGCGTGCCGATCAGCAGCACGGTGGCCATGCCGACCGTCACCTGGAACAGCGACAGGCGCATCAAGCGGCCCAGTGGCAGCTCGGTGGTCGCCGCATCGGCAAACGGCAGGAAGCGTGGCGCCACATCGAGCCATTGTCTGGCCCGCAGCACCAGCAGCGTCGGTTTGCTCATCGCCGCACGAGCTCCAATGCCTGCGAGGTGTAGAAGCCGCTGGAAATGCGCTGAGTGCGACCCCGCGTCCAGCCTTGCAGCGATGGGTCGGCCGCCAGCAGACGGTGCAGCGTAGCTTCGGCCACTGGCTCGATCCACGGCGCGCGATCACTGCGCGGCAACATCCGGCCGATGGCTCTGAAGGCGATCAGCGCCGGGTTGCTGGGCGCGTAGGTGAACAGCAACCCGCAGCGGGTGCGCTGGGCCAAGCCCGCGACGACGCGCACTGCATCGGGCGTGCAATAGTGAATCAGCGAGTCCATGCCGACGACGTAGTCGAATTCGCCGAGTGCTGCATCGAGCATGTCGCCCGAGCGGAAATCGATGCGACCGACGCTGTATTCGCTGGTCAATTCGGCCGGCTGGCGGTCGCGCGCCAGATCGACCAACTTGGGCGACAGGTCGATTGCCAGCACGTGCGCGCCGCGCCGCGCGGCCTCGACGGCCAGCGCGCCGGTGCCGCAACCGGCATCGAGCACGCGCAGCCCGCTCATGTTTTGCGGCAGCCAATCGAGCAGCGTCGCGCGCATGCGGTCGCGACCAGCGCGCACTGTCGCGCGGATGCGCCCGACCGGTGCGTCGGAGGTCAGGCGTGCCCATGCCTGCACGGCGGTGCGATCGAAATAGTCTTCGATCTTGCTGCGGCGTTCGAGGTAGCTGAGCGGGTTCATGCAGGCGTCCAGTGGGGCATCGAGGGAAGTAGGTTTCGTGCGATCAGTCGAAGCCGAGCAAATCGAAGATGTCGCGGTCTTTCATCGGCACCGCATTCATCGGCTCGGTGCCCAGCCACAGCGAGGCGGCCAGGCGCATGTATTCGTTTTGCACCGCTTCGAGCTCGGGCGAGTACTCCATCTCGAACAGAGTCGACTTCTTCAGCCGACTGCGGCGGATCACGTCCAGGTCGGGGAAGTGCGCCGCCAGCTTCAGGCCGATCTTGTTGTTGTACTTGTCGATCTGGTCGGTGGCCGCGCTGCGGTTCGCGATCACGCCGCCCAAGCGCACGTTGTAGTTCTTGGCCTTGGCGCCGATCGCCTGCACGATGCGGTTCATCGCGAAGATCGAATCGAAGTCGTTGGCAGTGACGATCAGTGCGCGGTCGGCATGCTGCAGGGGAGCGGCGAAGCCACCGCAGACCACGTCGCCCAGCACGTCGAAAATGACCACGTCGGTGTCTTCGAGCAGGTGGTGCTCCTTGAGCAGCTTGACGGTCTGGCCGACCACATAGCCACCGCAGCCGGTGCCCGCCGGCGGGCCCCCGGCCTCGACGCACATCACGCCGTTGTAGCCGGGGAAGACGAAATCTTCAACGCGCAACTCTTCAGCGTGGAAGTCGACCGTCTCCAGCACGTCGATGACGGTCGGCAGCATTTTCTTGGTCAGCGTGAAGGTCGAGTCGTGCTTCGGGTCGCAGCCGATTTGCAGCACGCGCTTGCCGAGCTTGGAGAACGCGGCCGACAGGTTGCTCGACGTGGTGCTCTTGCCGATGCCACCCTTGCCGTAGATCGCGAACACCTTGGCGGTGCCGATCTTCAGGTTCGGGTCGAGCTCGACCTGAACGCTGCCCTCGCCGTCGAGGCGCAGGTTCTTGCGCACGCCGGGGTTTTTGATGTCGGGGATGGGGAACGTTGTCGTGCTCATGCGTGAGCTCCTTCGCGGGAATCAGAAAAAACACCTTCGAGCCGGTCTTCGAGCTCTTCACCGGCGCGGCGCAATGCGTCGAGCATCTTCGCGTCCGGTGTCCAGAACTTGCGCTCCGAGGCTTCAAGCAGCCGGTTGGCCACCCGCGCCGATGCGGTCGGGTTCAGCTTCGCGAGACGCTCGCGCATCTCGGGGTCGAGCATGAAGGTCTCGCTCAACTGCTGGTACACCCACGGTTGCACCTGGCCTGTCGTTGCCGACCAGCCCATTGTGTTGGTCAGGTGCACCTCGATCTGGCGCACGCCTTCGTAGCCGTGCTTCAGCATGCCCTCGTACCACTTCGGATTCAGCATGCGGGTGCGGGTTTCGAGGGCGACTTGCTCGCTCAAGGTTCTCACTGTGCCGCCGCCATCGGCATCGCGGGTCTGGTCGCCGATGTAGACGGGTGCCATCTCCGCGTCGACACCTTCCTTGTTCGTCTTCGCCCGCTTGATCGCGCGGCTGATGCCGCCCAGCGTGTCGAAGTACGTGTCGACGGTGGTGACGCCGAGTTCGACCGAATCGAGGTTCTGGTACGCCAGGTTCACGCCTGACAGCACGCTTTGCAGCAAAGCGGCCTGCTGCACCGGGCGACCGGCGCGGCCGTAGGCAAAGCCCTTGCGGCGGGCGTAGGTTTCGGCGAGTTCGTCGCCGTCTTCCCAGCGGCTGTTGTCGACCAGGCTGTTGACGTTCGAGCCGTAGGCCCCTTCGGCGTTACCGAACACCCGCAGTGAGGCGGTTTCGAGGTCGCCGCCTTGCTCGGCCATGTAGGCCAGCGCATGCTTGCGAATGAAGTTTTGCTCCAGCGGCTCGACCGCGCTGGCGGCCATGAACGCGGCCTCGGCGAGCAGCTTGATCTGCAACGGCAGCAAATCGCGGAAGATGCCCGACAGCGTGATGATCACGTCGACCCGGGGCCGGCCGAGCTGCTCGATGGGAATCAACTCGGCACCGGCCAGACGGCCATAGCTGTCGAAGCGCGGCCGGGCGCCCATCAAGGCGAGCGCCTGGGCGATCGGTCCGCCTTCGCTCTTCAGGTTGTCGGTGCCCCACAACACCATCGCGATGGATTCGGGGAACGCGTGACCGTCGGCCATGTGCTTGTTCAGCAGGCGATCGGCCTGGCGCGCCCCATCCTTCACCGCGTAGGCGCTCGGAATGCGGAACGGATCGAAGCCGTGCAGGTTGCGCCCGGTCGGCAGGATGGCCGGCGTGCGGAGCAAATCACCGCCAGGGGCAGGGCGCAGGAAGCGGCCGTCGAGTGCGTGCAAGATGCCGTTGATCTCGTGGTCTTCGGCCATCAGCGCATCGGTGGCCGACAGCTCTTTGAGCAGCGCCAAGGTTTCGGCGTCCGATGAGGTGAGGGTGCTGGCCACGGCCTGCTCAGGCGTTTGCCCAGAAACCAGCGCTTCGATCAGCGCACGGTCGGGCCGCGCACCGTGCGAGGCCTCGGCGCACGACAGCAGCAGGTCTACTCGCTCAGCCGGGCTCGGCGCCTGGCCGACCACGTGCAGTCCGTAGGGTATCAACGTGTATTCGACTTCGAGCACGGCGCCGTTCAATTGGGCGATGCACGCCTCCGCGTCGGCGCCCCAGGCCGGCTCAGCGGTGGCCAGCTCGAGCGCCACCGCTTGGCTTTGGATCATCACGCTGAGTTCATCGCGTTCGGCCTGTTCGTGCGGCTCGAGCCCGCGAAAGCGCTCGAGCAGGTCTTTCAGATCGACCAGGCCTTTGTAGAGCCCCGCCTGTGCGACCGGCGGGGTGAGGTAGCTGATCAGCGTGGCGGCCGCGCGGCGCTTGGCAATCGTGCCTTCGGACGGGTTGTTCGAGGCGTACAGGTACAGGTTCGGCAGGTCGCCGATCAGCCGGTCGGGCCAGCAGGTGGCCGACATGCCGCTCTGCTTGCCCGGCATAAATTCGAGCGCGCCGTGGGTGCCGAAGTGCAGCACCGCGTTGGCACCGAAGTCTTCGCGCAGCCAGCGATAGAAGGCTGAGAACGCATGCGTCGGCGCGAAGCCGTGTTCGAACAGCAGGCGCATCGGATCGCCTTCGTAGCCGAACGCGGGCTGAATGCCGACGAAGACATTGCCGAAGCGCTCGCCCAGCACGAAGATGTGGCTGCCGTCGCTCTGCTGCTTGCCGGGCGCCGGGCCCCACTGGGCCTCGATGTCTTTAAGGTGCTTCTCGCGGCGCACATGGTCGTCGGCCGGAATACGGAAGTGCACATTGGCCATCGCGCCGAAACGCTCAGCGTTGCCGGTGATGATGCGTTCACGCAGTTCGTCGGCGCTGGCTGGCACCTCGATCGTGTAGCCCTCGCGCTGCATCGCTTGCATCACGTTGAACAGCGATTCGAACACCGACAGGAAGGCGGCGGTGCCGGTGGCGCCGGCGTTCGGCGGAAAGTTGAATACAACAGCGGCGACCTTGCGTTCCGCGCGCTGCGAGCGCCGCAAATCGACCAGCTTGCCCACACGTGCTGCGAGTGCGTCAGCCCGCTCGATGCAGCTGTGCATGTCGTGCGAATCGACGATGTTCTCAAACTTGCAGGCGTGCGCGCAGCCGGTGCAGGCAATGTGGGTGGCACTGCCGCGGCCACCGAAGACCATCGAACCGGTCGCGCCGTCGAGCTCGGGAATCGCCACCATGATGGTCGACTCGACCGGCAGCAGGCCGCGTGACGAGCCGCCCCATTGGTCCAGCGTCTGGAACTCCACCGGGTGCACCGCGAGATAGGGCACATCGAGCTTGGAGAGAGTGTCTTCGGCTGCTTTCGCGTCATTGTAAGCGGGGCCACCGACCAGCGAGAAGCCGGTGAGCGAGACAAGCGCGTCGATCGTCGGGCGGCCATCGGCGTAGAAGTAGGCGTCGATCGCAGGGCGCTGATCCAGACCGGTGGCGAATGCCGGCACCACGCGCAGACCGCGCGCTTCGAGCGCAGTGATCACGCCGTTGTAGTGGTCGGCATTGCCAGCCAGAAGGTACGAACGCATCAGCAGCAGGCCGACACTGCCGCGTTTGCCGGTGGTGGCGAAGGTGGGCAGCGCATCGAGATCGGCCGACATGTGGTCCACCGAATGCTCAGCGCTCATCTTCGGGTGATAGACGCCGACTTCTGGGTACTCGACCGGCTCGTGCGTTTTGGCGAGGCCGCGCAGATTCTTGCGTGGACCATCGGCGTAACGGTCCACCAAAAAGTGAACCATGTTCGAGATGTTTTGCTCGGAGCCGGCCAGCCAGTACTGCAGCGTAAGGAAATAAGCGCGCACGTCCTGTGCCGTGCCGGGAATGAAGCGCAGGATCTTCGGCAGCATCCGCAGCGTTTTCATCTGCTGCGCGCCAGCGGCACCCTTGTTGCCGTCGTCTTTGCCCGGCGGCTTGCCGCGCAGGCGCTTCAGGAACGCCATCGCGCCAGTGGCCGGCGCGGTCATGTCGAACTTACCCATCCGTGTGAGCTTGGTCACTTCGCCGGCCGACATCGCGCACACCATGGCATCGCAATGGTTGCGGCGGGCCTGCAAGGTCGGCAGGATCGGCATGAAATGGTCTTCGAGGAACAGCATCGCGGCGATCACGATGTCGCCTTGCTCGATGTCGGCCTTGCAGCGTTCGAGGGCCTTCGGGTCGTCACCCCATTCGGCCGCCGCATGCACGCTCAGGTGCAGTCCGGGAATCGATTGCGCGAGGGTGCGGTTCGCGCGCTCGGTCGCGCTCGCCAGATGGCTGTCCATCGTGACCACGACCACACGCATCGAGGGCACGGCCTTGGCTTTCTCAACGACTGAAATGGGCTTTGGCGTCATAGAGGGTCTCGACGGTGATCACCGGCACGCGATGGTCGTGCGCGTACTGCTCTGTATTGCGGCGTGCCTTGCCTCGCACGAAGAAGGGGATCTTTCTGAGTTCTTTTTCCGCATCGGCAGCCCACGGTGCCGGGCCTGCTGTTGCCGTTGCCGTTTCAGCGGGCTGCTGTGGCGACGCGTTAACCGCTGCAACGGTGACCGGCACCTCGATCTCTGCCGCGGCATCGAGCGCTCCGGGCTTGTTCTTCGGCGACGTGCCGTGTCCGCCCAGATGCGATGGTGCGGCGTCTTCGTGAAACTCGGCATCGCCTCGGAACATGCCGATCAAGTGCTCTTCTAGGCCCATCATGAGCGGGTGCACCCAGGTGTCGAACAGCACGTTGGCGCCTTCAAAACCCATCTGCGGCGAGTAGCGCGCCGGGAAATCCTGCACGTGCACCGGGGCTGAAATCACCGCGCACGGAATGCCCAGGCGCTTGGCGATGTGGCGTTCCATCTGAGTGCCAAGCACCAGCTCGGGCTGCAGCTCGGCCACCTTGGCTTCGATGTCGAGGTAGTCGTCGCAGATCAGTGCCTCGACGCCATAGAGCTTGGCCGCTTCACGCACTTCGCGAGCGAATTCGCGGCTGTAGGTGCCGATGCCCACCACCTTGAAGCCCAGTTCCTCGCTCGCCACGCGGGCGGCAGCCACCGCGTGGGTTGCATCGCCGAACACGAACACGCGCTTGTTGGTCAGGTAGGTCGAATCAACCGACTTGGCGTACCAGGGGGAGCGCGAATCGGCGTCGGCCAAGACCGAGCTCGGATCGATGTCGGCGAGCTGGGCGACTTCCTTGATGAAGTCGCGCGTGGCGCCTGCGCCGATCGGGATCGTCTTGGTGGCCGGCTGGCCGAAAGTGCGGGTCAGCCATGAGGCGGTCAGCGACGCGATCTCGGGGTACAGCACCACGTTGAATTCGGCATCGCCCAGGCGCGACAGGTCGTCCGGCGTGGCGCCGAGCGGGGCCACGACATTGATGTCGATGCCGAGCGTCGTCAGCAGGCCGCTGATCTCCCGCAGGTCGTCGCGGTGCCGGAAGCCGAGTGCGGCAGGGCCAAGAATGTTGCAGCGGGGGCGCGCATTTTGAACACGGCTGGGCTTGGTCGCGCCGGGCGCTGGTGAGTCCTGGCGAGCCGAAGCGCGCAGCGCTGCGGCGGGGCCCGCCAGCGCCCGCACCATTTGGTAGAAGGTTTCCGACGCGCCCCAGTTTTCTTTGCGCTGGTATGACGGCAACTCCAGCGCCACGACCGGGATCGGCAGGTTCAAAGCCTTGCACAGGCCGCCCGGGTCGTCCTGGATCAGCTCTGCGGTGCACGAGGCGCCCACCATCATCGCCTTCGGCTTGAAGCGCTCGTAAGCGTCGCGTGCCGCGGTCTTGAATAATTCTGCGGTGTCGCCACCAAGGTCGCGCGCCTGGAAGGTGGTGTAGGTGACTGGCGGGCGCCTGGGCAGCCGCTCGATCATCGTGAACAACAGGTCGGCGTAGGTGTCGCCCTGGGGCGCGTGCAGCACGTAGTGCACGTCTTTCAGCGCGGTGGCGATGCGCATCGCGCCGACGTGCGGCGGGCCTTCGTAGGTCCAGAGCGTTAACTGCATGGTCTGGTTTGGGTTGCGGTGTGCTGAAAGATCAGGCGACCAGCTTCATGCGGCGCACCAGCGGCCGCGCAAACAGCTCGGCCAGATCGGCCGCCTGTTCGTAGCCGTGGATCGGCGTGAAGACGAGTTCGATCGCCCACTTGGTGGTGATGCCTTCGGCTTCGAGCGGGTTGGCGAGCCCGAGGCCGCAGACCACGATGTCGGGCTGGGCGGCGCGGCAGCGATCGAGCTGGTTGTCGACGTGCTGGCCTTCGGACAGGAAAGTGCCTGCGGGCAGCAAATCAAGCTCTTCGGCCAGATGCTGCCGGTGCATGTACGGGGTGCCGACTTCAACAAGCTGCATCTCCAGTTCGCGCGCCAGGAAACGGGCGATCGGAATTTCGAGCTGTGAGTCCGGAAAGAAAAACACCCGCTTGCCGGCCAACTGCAGCTTGTGGCGAGCCAGCGCGGCGGTGGCGCGGTGGCGGCCCGGTGCGGTGACGCGATCGAAGGTGGTCGCATTGATGCCGAACGCCGTGGCCGCCGCCTGCAGCCATTGCGTCGTGCCTTCGACACCGAGCGGGAACGGTGCCGGCAGGCGCTGCGCGCCGCGGGATTCCAGTGCCCGTGCCGTGTCGGCAAGGAATGGTTGGGCCAGCAAAAACTTGGTGTTCGGGCCGACGGCGGGTAGATCGCTTGCGTGTCGCGGTGGAAAGAAGCGCACCGGCGCGTCGGCGCTGCCGAGGCCGAGGGCAGTGAACAGGCGCGAGAACTGGTCTTCGACCACATCGGCCAGCGCGCCGACGATCAGCAGCGACGCCGGCGCATCGGCCGATGACGCCGGCAGGCTCGGCACCAGCGACGCCAGGCAGGCGTCTTCACCCTGGGTGAAGGTGGTCTCGATGCCGCTGCCAGAGTAGTTGAGCACCCGCACGCCGGGCGCGACACGGCCGGACATGCGCGACGCAGCACGTGACAAGTCGAGTTTGATGACCTCGGACGGGCAAGAGCCGACCAGGAACAGCAGCTTGATCTCAGGACGGCGTTCCAGCAGCCGGGTGACCACGCGGTCGAGTTCGTCGTTGCAGTCGGCCAAGCCTGCGAGATCGCGCTCGTCGATGATTGCGGTGGCGAAGCGTGGCTCGGCAAAAATCATCACGCCCGCTGCCGACTGGATCAGATGCGCGCAGGTGCGCGAGCCGACGACGAGAAAGAACGCATCCTGAATTTTTCGATGCAGCCAGATGATGCCGGTCAGACCGCAGAACACCTCGCGCTGACCGCGCTCCTTGAGCACCGGTGCGTCGCCGCAACCCGAGCTTAATTCCGCGCGGAT
Source organism: Burkholderiales bacterium (assembly GCA_031427315.1). GTDB lineage: Bacteria > Pseudomonadota > Gammaproteobacteria > Burkholderiales > Burkholderiaceae_C > PBB1. Next base: position 14,625 of record JANPNF010000217.1, read on the forward strand.
CGGAATCACCGTGCTCATGCGGCCAGACCCGGCGTGTGGTCTATCGCATCGCGCCGGGCCATGTCGAGTCGGGCCGCGCGCAGCTTCAAGACGAATTGCGTGGCGTTGATCGCGTAGGCCGCATAAGCAGCCAGGGCCAAATACATCAGACCCGGCGCGCTCAGTCCGTCAGTGAACAGCGCGATCAAATAGGCGGTGTGCAAGGCCAACACCAGCATGCTGAACATATCTTCCCAATAAAAAGCCGGTGCGAACAGATAGCAGCCAAAGACGACTTTCTCCCAGATACAGCCGGTGATCATGATGGCGTAGAGCGTCACCGTCTTCAGCACCACCGACCCTGTCGCCAGAGCCCAACCGTCACCCGTGGCAAGGTAGCGCAACACCAAGAAAAGGCTCGCGAGAAACACCAGGAACTGCACCGGCGCCAAGATTCCCTGCACCAACGTCCACGGCGACGAGTCGCGGCGAACCCGCTCCTCGGCGGTGTACAGCGGCTGCCTCGCCTTCATCCGGGACCCTCTTTCGAACATCAATTTCCTCTGATGACTGCACTCGGTGGAATCGAATTTAGACGGCGACCTGGCAAATGTCAATCCAGATTGACGTAAATCTATCTTGACAGTTTTCGGGGTGGCGTTGATCATTGGTGCAAGCTGTCGAACAGCGGCACCGATGCGCCTTTCTTCGACGCTTTCGCCGGCGCGATGGTCCATGACCATCGACGCTCCATTTAGTTTTTCAACCGGGGTTACAGCGATGCAAATGCGTGGCGAAACCTCAGCTTTGGTCCCGGTGTCTGCAGGCTCAGCGGTTCGGCAGCCGATACCGGGCGCGGAAGCGCTGAAGGCGGCTTGGCCTCAAACCCTGTTCGCGGCGGTCATTCCATCACTTGCGGCGACCAATAGATTTAGTGGTGCAGCCATTGGTGCTTGCAGGGTGGACAGTGCGCCCGAGGTGTTGCATGCTTTGCGGGTCAGAAGTTCCGAGGAATTTGCGTTCCTATCGGCGTTTCTGGCGGGTCATCCCCCAGATCGCCGCACAACGCTTGGCAAAGTGGTTACGCGGCGGTCTCCGCCATCGACGAACGTGCCTCGCACCCAGCGAGCGCGTTTTGCCAGGAGACTTGCAATGACCCGAACAACGCCCCAGGGGTTGTCCGCCAACTCGCAGAACACCGCCACCGCGCGCGAAGATGCAGACGCCGATTGCGGGTTGGAGGTCCACCGGCTTCCATTCAACACCGACTCGCCGACATGGCTCCAGCAACGATTGGAGCGACCGGCAGCGGAAGAACGAATGAGCCGCCTCGTCAAAACGCTCGAAGCCGAGGTGATTCCGCGGCTTGTTGAGGCCCACCGAGCGATGCCCATGAGCGAAATGCTCCCCGCTGCTTGCTTGTGCCCACCGCCCACCGCTGCCGATATCGAAGCGTTTGTCCAGTTGGTGCTTCGGCGCGACGACCTGCCGATCTCGACGTGCATCGACTCGCTGCGCGAACAGGGCATGTCCGTCGAAGTGCTGTTTCTCGATCTGCTAGCGCCGGCGGCCAATCACCTCGGGTACATGTGGACAGAAGACTTGTGTGACTTCACCGATGTCACCATTGCCCTGGGTCGGCTGCAGCACCTGCTGCAAGAACTCAGCCCTTCGTTCGGCACCGAGGTTGAGTTTCCGGCGAATGCGCGCCGCGCGTTGTTGGTGCCGGCGCCTGGCGAGCAACACACGTTCGGTCTGTCGATGGTCGCTGAGTTCTTCATGCACGCTGGCTGGGAAGTTGCCGGCGGGCAAGGGGCCTACCGCGATGAAGCCATCGACATGGTGCGCCGCGAGTGGTTTGACGTGATCGGCTTTTCGGTGGGCAGCGACGCCCGGCTCGACTGGCTGACCACCTGCATCGCCTCGGTACGGCAACTGTCGCGCAACCGTGAGATTGGAATCCTGGTGGGCGGGCCGATCTTCGCGCTCAACCCCGAGTTCGTCGCGATAGTCGGCGCCGACGCGACCAGCAAGGATGCCAAGCAGGCACCGATTGCTGCCGAGGCCTTGATCGCCAATCGAGTCCGTTGCCGCTGATCAGCCTAGGGTTCCCTCCCGATTCCGCCTCATGAGCCTTGCCTGCTTCACCCCTCTCGGTGCGACGCGATGATCGCGTTTGTGCAGCCCACGCGGTCTTTGGGGCACCTCACAGTCGATTCGGTCGGCAAGCTCATCGCCGCTGCGGCCGATGTCTCGTTGGTCGTCGACGCCAATGGCGTGATCTGCGACATGGCGTTTGGCAGTGACAGTCTGAAGAATCTGGGCTACGACCACTGGATCGGGCAGCCCTGGATCCAGACCGTCACCAAGGAGAGCAGGCCGAAGATCGAGGCCTTGCTGCGCGATGCCGACTCGCAGGCCATGCCCCGCTGGCGGCAGGTCAACCATCCGACGGATTCGGGCGCGGATTTGCCGCTGTCGTATTGCGCCGTCAAGGTCGACAGCGACCCGTCTGCCGAATTGTCTGGGCGCTCGGTGGTCTATGGCCGCGACTTGCGGGCGATGGCCGCGATGCAGCAGAGCCTAGTGGATGCACAGCAAGCCTCGCTCCACGAGCATTGGCGATTGCGAGACGCGCAATCGCGCTACCGTCATCTGTTCCAGGGCTCGAACGAAGGGGTGCTGATCATCGACAGCGTCACCCAGAAAGTCACCGAGGCCAACCCGGCGGCCCATGCGCTGCTTGCCGATGTGTCGCGCAAGCTGGTCGGTTCGTCGTTCCCCGTGGGCCTCGACGAACGTGGTGCCGATGCGGTGCAAAGCCTGCTGGGCGCACTGCGCGCCACCGGCAAGGCCGACGATATTCGTGTGCATCTTGCCGACGGCGGTGACGAACTTTCGGTTTCCGGCTCCATGTTTCGCCAGGAAACCGGCTCGATGTTGGTGTTGCGCCTGTCGCAAGTCGCGCCCGATGGTGCGGTGCTGTCTGCGCCCGGTGCGCATTCGATGCTGGTCAAGCTGATGCAGATCTCGCCCGACTGTGTGGTGATCACCAATCTCGAGGGCGGAATCGTTTCAGCCAATGAATCCTTCATTCAGCTGGTGCAGGTGCCCTCCGAAAAGCAGGTCCGCGGGGAATCCCTCGGGCGCTGGCTTGGGCGCACCGGCGTTGAGCTGAATGTGTTGATTGCGACGCTTCGCCAGCGCGGCACGGTTCGGCTCTTTCCGACCACGCTGCGCAGTGATCAGGACACACCCAGCGACGTGGAGATTTCGGCGGCGATGGTGTCCGATGGCGAGCAGCCATGCCTCGGCTTCACGATCCGTGACGTCAGCCGGCGTCTGAACAACGACGCCCGTGCGGCCAAGGAACTGCCGCGCTCGGTGGGTCAGCTCTCGGAATTGGTCGGACGGGTGCCGATGAAAGACATCGTCGGAGAAACCACCGATCTGATTGAGCAGCTGTGCATTGAGGCCGCGCTTGATTTGACCCGCGACAACCGCGCGGCAGCAGCCGAAATGCTGGGGCTGTCGCGGCAGAGTCTGTACGTCAAGCTGCGCCGTTACGGGCTGAGCGACCCGGTCTCCGAAGGCGAAAAATAGGGTGGATCGGGGCGCGGTCGCCGTGCTGGTGCTGGTGGACATTGCACCCGGGTCCAGGGTGTGGGGTTACGGCCGGTTCGTCATCGGTCGCTTTGATCTGTACCGCGTGCCGGGTCTGCGCTTCTTCAAGGTATTGGGCAGTGGCCATGAGTCGGATTTCGGGCTGCGCCCTAGCTTGTCGCGCCAGGGCTTGTTCTGCGTGTTCGACGACGCACCTGCGGCCGATGCGTTCCTGGCTAGTTCGTCTCTGGCCGCGAGCTACCGCGCCCATGGGCGCGAATTCTTCGCCGTCAAGCTGAAAGCCTTCAGCTGTCGCGGCAGCTGGGCAGGCATGAGTTTGCCGGTCAACGCGCAGGCGCCTGCGCGCGGCCCGATCGCGGCACTGACCCGCGCATCGATCCGGCTGTCGAAGGCAGCGGCCTTTTGGCGCCAGGCGCCTCTGACGCAGCGCTCGCTCGACGGGGCACCGGGTTGCCTGTTTTCAGCCGGTGTAGGCGAGGCTCCGCTGCTGCGCCAGGCCACCTTCACGATGTGGGAAAGCGTTGCCCACATGGATGCCTATGCGCGCAGCGGTGCGCACCTGGAGGCGATCAAGGCAGCGCAGCGCCACGGCTATTTTTCAGAGTCGATGTTCGTGCGCTTCCTACCCAGTGATGCGCAGGGCACCTGGCTGGGGCGCTGCTATGGCTGAGGCCTTGCGCGACCACCGCGTGGTGGTGATTGGCGCTGGCGTCGGCGGCTTGGTCAGCGCGCTGTTGCTGGCGTGTCGCGGACTGCAGGTCACGCTGATCGAGCGCGCCGACGCGCCGGGCGGCAAGATGCGCCAGGTGATGGTCGACGGTGTGGGCATCGACTCAGGCCCGACGGTGTTCACGATGCGCTGGGTGTTCGAGCAAATTTTCGCGGCAGCCGGATCGTCACTGACCGAGCAGTTGAGCCTGCAGCCACTGGGCGTGCTGGCGCGACACACCTGGAGTGCTGACGAACGGCTCGATCTTTATGCCGATGCCGAGCGATCCGCTGAGGCGATCGGGCAATTCGCCGGGCCGAACGAGGCGCGTCGCTTCCTGCAGTTCTGCGCCCAGGCGCGCACCGTCTACGACACGCTCGAAGGCCCGTACATCCGTTCGCAGCGGCCGACGCTGCTCGGCATGGCGCGTGATCTCGGGCCGCGCGGCTTGGGTGTGCTGGCCGGGCTCGGGCCGTTTGCATCGCTGTGGCGATCACTGGCCAAACACTTCCACGATCCGCGGCTGCAGCAGCTGTTCGGCCGCTACGCCACCTACTGCGGCTCGTCGCCCTTTGCCGCACCGGCCACGCTGACGCTGGTCGCGCAGGTCGAGATGGACGGCGTCTGGGCAGTCGATGGCGGCATGCTGGCGGTGGCGACCGCTTTGGCCAATCTGGCGCAGCAGCGCGGTGCCGCCATCCGCTACGGTCAGGCTTGCGAGCAGGTGCTGGTGCGCGATGGGCGGGCCTGCGGCGTGCGGCTGGCCGGCGGCGAATGCCTCGACGCCGACTCGGTGGTGTTTAATGGTGATGCCGCGGCATTGCCACTGGGCTTGCTGGGCGCGGACTGCACCCGCGCCGTGCCGCAGGTGCCCACTGCAGGCCGATCGCTGTCGGCGCTGACCTGGTCGATCAACGCGCGCACCTCGGGCTTTCCGCTGGTTCGGCACAACGTGTTCTTCAATGCCGACTACGCATCGGAATTCAGCGATATTTTTCAGCGCGGCTGCCTGCCGCGCGAAGGTACGGTCTACGTCTGCGCGCACGACCGCGATGACAGCGGTCGCCTGCCCGCGCGCGACGGCGATCCGAACGGCAGCCGACCAGAGCGGCTGCTGTGCCTCGTCAACGCGCCGGCGAACGGCGATTCAGTGCCACTTGAACCCTCGGAGATCGAAGCATGCGAGCAGACCCACTTTGCGCTGATGCAGCGCAGCGGACTGACCATTCACCGCACGCCTCACAACAGCGTGTTGACGACGCCCTCCGATTTCCATCGCCTGTTCCCGGCGACGGGCGGAGCGCTGTACGGCCAGGCAGCGAACGGCTGGATGGGCGTGTTTCAGCGGCCCGCAGCGGCGAGCCGGCTGCCGGGTCTGTATCTAGCGGGGGGCAGCGTGCACCCAGGGCCGGGCGTGCCGATGGCGGCGATGTCCGGGCGGCTGGCGGCCGAGACGCTGCTGGGGCACCTCGATTCGACCAGCCGGTCCCGCCGGGTGGCTATCTGTGGTGGTATGTCGACGCGGTCAGTGACGACGGGCAACACGCGCTGAGCATCATCGCCTTCGTCGGCAGCGTCTTTTCGCCGTACTACGCTTGGGCACGCCGCCGCGGTGCGGCCGATCCCGAAAACCACTGCTCGATCAACGTCGCGCTCTACGGCAAGGCTGGCAAGCGCTGGACGATGACGGAGCGCAGCCGCGCCAGCATGCAGCGCGATGCCAACCGCTTCGTCGTCGGGCCGAGCCAGATGCACTGGAATGGAGAGTGCCTGACGATCGATGTCGACGAGGTCACCGTGCCGATCCCGAAGCGCGTGCGCGGCCAGGTGCGTGTCTATCCGAGGGGCCTGTGCCGTTTCGTGGCGTCGCTCGACGATGGCGGCTTGCATCGTTGGGGACCGATCGCCCCGTGCTCGCGGGTCGAGGTCGAATTCGATGCGCCATCGATGAAGTGGTCAGGCCACGCCTACCTCGACTCGAACGAAGGCGATGAACCGATCGACCGGCCGTTCACCGAATGGGACTGGTCACGCGCGCCGCTGAAAGACGGCAGCACCGGCGTGATCTACGACGTGCGCCAGAAGCAGGGCGGCGACCGGGTGATCGCGGTGCGCTTTCAGCCGTCGGGAGAGTTCGAGCATTTCACACCGCCTGAGCGGCAGCCGCTGCCGCGCACCGCCTGGCGCATCGGCCGAACGATGCGCACCGATACGCATCAACCCGCAGTCGTCATGCAGACGTTGGAAGACACGCCGTTCTACGTGCGCTCGGTGCTGTCGTCGGGGCTATTGGGCGAGGCCGTGGCATCGGTGCATGAAACATTGAACGTGCCGCGCCTGGTGTCGACCGCGGTGCAACTGATGCTGCCGTGGCGGATGCCGCGGGTGCGCTGACTCGGCGTGTCAGCGCCCTCGGCCCAGGCTGTCAGCCGCTGAAAACGGAAGGCGGGTGCTGGCCCGCACCAGCGAAGGAATTGCTCGCGAGCTGACGCTCTTCGAGGCGCTCGAACAGGCCGATCGTCCACAGCATGCGTTCATCGAAGCGTGGCTTGCGGGGCCGCTTGTCGGTGGGGCGTGCATCGTTCGCGGCCCGCGCCTTAGGCGCGGCGACGGGCTGGACAGCCGCCACATCGACCAGGTACTGAATCGCTGGCACCGGAGCCGGGCCAGCGCAATCAGCGCCCGGGCGCCATGTTGGCGCCATCGCCGCCGCACCGAAGGCCACCGCCATCAACCCGAGCTTGCGTTGCGACGACACGCAGGCGCGGTGGGACATCGAGTCGAAGCCCGCACGCGCGACCTCGCGGCCAATGTCGGCGTAGACCAGCCGGGCGGCGTGAATCGCTGGGCGGCAATCGCGAGGCAGCTCCGCGATGCCGAGTGCGGCGCGTTCGTAGAGCGTGTCAGCCTCGGCCAGCAGACGTGCCACGACCGAGCCCAAGGCCGGGCTGAAGGCCGGTGCACGCAGCCAGTCGTCGGGGTCGATACCTGCCTCGCGCATCCAGTCGCGCGGCAGGTAGAGGCGGCCATTGCGCGCGTCTTCACCGACATCGCGTGCGATGTTGGTCAGCTGCATCGCTAAGCCCAGCTCGCAGGCCCGTGCCTGCGCCTGCGGGCTGCGGGCACCCATAATAATGGCCATCATCGAGCCGACGGTGCCCGCGACACGGGCGCCGTAGTCGTGCAATTGCGCGATGCTGTCGTAGCAGCGCGCTTTCAGGTCCCACTCGAAACCCTCCAGCAGGGCGTCAGGCAGCGCTTTCGGGATGTTGAACTGCGCCACCACGGCTGACAAGGCGCGGTCTGCCGGTACCGGCGACGGGCAGCCGTCATAGATGCGCTGCAGGCGGTGCTGCAGGTGATGCAGCGCCCCCATCGGCCCGCCGTGCAGGTGGCTCTCAAGGTCGATGGTGTCGTCGGCCAGTCGGCAAAAGGCATACAGCGCGGTGGCCGGTGCCCGTACCCGACTTGGCAGCACCAGCGAGGCGGCGAAGAAGGTCTTCGATCCGCTGCGCAATAGCGATTCGCAGTCGTGCAAGTCCATGTTGTGCCGGGTGTCGGCGCGCTGGCTGGACACCAGCGTGAGCGACAGGGTGGGCAGGGTATCGACAGCGCGATCGGCCAAGGCGTGTTGGGGCTGCATGAGGCTCCTTGTGTTTTTTCTTTGGTCGGATCAGGCCGTGGCCAGGATCGTGGGGTCGGGCGCGGTGAACGAGGCGATGTCCGGCACCACCGATTCGAGCGCCTTGGCCGAGGCCAGCACGCCCGGCACGCCGGCGCCGGGGTGGGTGCTGGCGCCGACCATGAACAGGCCATCGATGTCTTCGCTGCGGTTGTGCGGCCGAAACCACGCGCTTTGCAGCAGCACCGGCTCCAGCCCGAACGCGGCACCCTTGAAGGACAGCAGCCGGTCGTGGAAGTCCTGCGGCGTGGTGACCAGCGAGGTCGAGATGTGCTTCTGGAAGCCCGGCATCACCTTGCGATCGAGCGCATCGGCAATCGCCTGCCGATAAGGCTCGGCTTTGGCCTGCCAGTCGGTGCCGCTGTCGAGGTGCGGCACCGGCGCGAGCACATAGAAGGCGTCGCAGCCGGGTGGCGCCATCGACGGGTCGGACGCGGTCGGGCGGTGCAGATAGAGGCTGAAGTCCTCGGCCAGCACGTGCGCCTTGAAGATGTCGTTGAGCAGCTCGCGGTAGCGCGGGCCCAGCACCATCATGTGGTGCGGCACGTCGGGGTACTGGCAATCAGTGCCGAAGTACCAGACGAACAGGCTCATCGAGTAGCGGCCCTTGTCGATCTTGCGGTCGCTCCAGTGGCGCCGAAATTCCGGGCGGATCAGGTGCTTGTAGGTCCAGGCCGTGTCGGCGTTCGAGACCACGATGTCGGCCACAAGGTGCTCACCGCTGGCCAACGTGACGCCCGTGGCGCGCGGCTGACCTCCGGGTGTGGGCACGCAGGTGATTTCCCGCACCTCGGCGTTCAGCCGCAAGCGTGCACCGCTGCCTTCCAGCAGGCCGACCAGCCCCTGAATCAAGGCCCCGGTGCCGCCCATAGCCCAGTGCACACCGAACTTGCGCTCGAGCGCCGTGATCAGGCTGTAGACGCAGGTGCAGGCGAACGGATTGCCACCGATCAGCAGCGGGTGAAAGCTGAACACGATGCGCAGCTTCGGGTCGCGCAGATGGCGGGCCGTCATTGCGTACAGCGTTTGCCAGGCGCGCATCTTCATCATCGACGGCACCGCAGCCAGCAGGTCGCCGACGGTGTCGAACGCCACCGTGGCCAGTTCCTCGAAGCCCAATTTGTAGCAGCGGTCAGATTCAGCGATGAACGACTCGTAGCCGGCCAGATCAGACGGGTTGAAGCGCGCCACTTCGGCGCGCATGGCCGCCATGTCGCCGCTGTAGTCGAAGTAGCTGCCGTCGTCGAACTGGATTCGGTAGAACGGGTCGAGCGGGCGCAGCTCGACGTCGTCTGACATCTTGCGCCCGCACAGCGCCCACAGTTCTTCCAGCATGAAGGGCACAGTGATGATGGTCGGCCCGGCATCGAAGGTGTAGCCGTCCTGCCGATGCACGTAGGCGCGGCCGCCAGGGGCGTCGAGCTTTTCCAGCACGGTCACGTGGTAGCCACGGGCCCGCAGGCGGATGGCGGCTGCAAGGCCGCCGAAACCGCTGCCGATCACCAGGGCGGTGGGCGCTGCGTCGGCACGGCCCGCCGATCCGGCATCGGCAGGGGCGGGAAAACCGTGTTCAAAGAAAGTGCCGGGCTTCATCGGTCGTGTGACCCTCGGGATACTGCATGGCCAGTGTCTTCACGATCGTCAACAGCCGCAATAAGTGTAAGTTTAGATTGACACTTGCAAGTGTCAATCTCAGAATCTTTGTTATGTCGTCCCGTACCCTGCCTGTTCCGTCATCGGTACCTGCCTGGCCTGTCGTTGCCGAATTGTTGAAGCCAATCACCTGGTTTCCGCCGATGTGGGCTTTCTGCTGCGGGGTGATCGCCTCGGGGGTGTCGCCCGAGGGCCGCTGGTTTTTGATCGTCACCGGCGTGCTGCTGGCCGGTCCGTTGGTCTGTGCCAGCAGCCAGGCGGTCAATGACTGGTTCGACCGGCATGTGGATGCCATCAATGAGCCGCACCGACCGATTCCTTCGGGCCGGATGCCCGGTCGTTGGGGCCTGTACATCGCCGTCGCCTGGACCGCACTGTCACTGGGCGTCGCCACCACGCTTGGCACCTGGGGCTTTGCCGCGGGTGCAGTCGGCCTGCTGCTGGCCTGGGCTTACAGCGCACCGCCGCTGCGGCTGAAACAAAACGGCTGGTGGGGCAATGCCGCGTGTGGTCTTTGCTACGAAGGCTTGGCCTGGGTGACCGGTGCGGCCGTGATGGCTGGCGGGGCGATGCCCGATGGCCGCACGCTGGTGCTGGCCGGGCTTTACAGCGCGGGTGCGCACGGCATCATGACGCTGAACGATTTCAAGGCGGTTGAAGGCGACAAGCGCATGGGAATCGCCTCGCTGCCGGTGCAGCTCGGCGTGCAGGGCGCGGCGCGTGCGGCCTGCCTGTTCATGCTGGCCCCGCAGTTCGTCGTCGTGCTGTTGCTGATTTTCTGGGGCGCGCCGATGCATGCGATCACAGTGGGCGCGCTGATGCTGCTGCAGGCGCTGCTGATGGACTATTTCCTCGACAAGCCGATCGATCGCGCCTTGCTCTACAGCGGCTTCGGCGTGCCGTTGTTCGTGGCGGGGATGATGGTCAGCGCATTCGCACTGCGCGCTTTGGTGCCGGCCGTCGCATGACCAGCCGCGAGTTCGGCTGGATCGACATTGCCCGGCTCGGCCTGGTGCAGGCCTGCATGGGTGCGGTCGTGGTGCTGACCACTTCGACGTTGAACCGCATCATGGTGGTTGAACTGGCGCTGCCGGCTTTGCTGCCCGGCATCCTGGTGGCCTTTCATTACCTGATTCAGGTGATCCGGCCGCGGATGGGGCATGGCTCTGACGTCGGCGGCCGCCGCACGCCGTGGCTGATCGGCGGCATGGGCTCGCTGGCCATCGGCGGGGTCACGTCGGCGCTGGCGGTGGTGTGGATGGCGACGCAGCCGGCTGCGGGCATCGCGCTGGCAGTGGTCGGCTTCGGGCTGATCGGTCTGGGCGTCAGCGCCTGTGGTACCTCGTTGCTCGTGCTGCTGGCCAAGCGGGTGCCGGCCGAACGGCGCGCCGCGGCCGCCACCATCGTGTGGATGATGATGATCGTCGGTTTCGCGGTGACGGCTGGCACCGCGGGCAAGCTACTTGACCCGTATTCACCTCAGCGCTTGCTGATGGTGAGCAGCGCCGTGTCGCTGCTGGCCATCTTGATCACCACACTCGCCTTGCGTGGCCTCGAAGGGGCCGCAGAAGCGGCGCCCGCGTCTGCCAGCCCGGCGGCGCCGGCATCCCCTGGCTTTCGTGTCGCGCTGTTTCAGGTGTGGGCCGAACCGACGGCGCGCCGTTTCACGATCTTCGTCTTCGTTTCGATGCTGGCCTACAGCTCGCAGGACCTGATCCTCGAACCCTTTGCTGGATCGGTGTTCGGCTACACCCCGGGCGAGTCGACGCAGTTGTCCGGCGTGCAGCATGGTGGCGTGTTGCTGGGCATGGTGTTGGTGGCAATCGCTGGCAGCGGTGTGCTCGGCCGCTGGATGGCGCGGCTGGTGGGTCGTCGCGTCGACGCCAGCGCTTCCTCCTTCGGCCGGTCAGCGTCGTTGCGCGCATGGACGGTCGGTGGATGCCTGGCGTCGGCCCTGGCGCTGGCTGGCCTGGCGATGGCCGGTCTGAGCCACGGGGCCTGGCCTTTCAAGGCGACGGTGTTTTTGATGGGCGTCGCCAATGGCGCGTTTTCAATAGCCGCGATCGGCTCGATGATGAGCCTGGCCAGCCAGGGCCGCGAGTCCCGCGAGGGCGTGCGCATGGGCCTGTGGGGCGCAGCGCAGGCCGTAGCGTTTGGGCTCGGCGGCCTGGTCGGCACCGGCGCCAGTGATCTGGCGCATTGGTGGCTCGGTGCGCCCGGCGTGGCGTATTCCGCCGTCTTCGCTTTTGAGGCCGCCCTGTTCGTGCTGGCCGGGTGGCTGGCGCTGCGCGCTGTTGGCGACGCGTCGACGGCATCGGCAGACCGCGCCAACCCTTACGAAGCACCGCATCGCGGTGCCACCTTGGTCTCGACACCGCGCCCGTCGGCTCGAAATCCCCAAGCCGGTGACGCCCCTGTCGCCCTCATCAAGTCGAGTTGAATGCGAGGTGAATCACATGAGCACGCCCGAGATTTTCGATGTCGTCGTCGTCGGTGGCGGCCCTGCAGGCGCGACGGCCGCCCACGACTTGGCACGGCAAGGCCGGTCAGTGCTGCTGTTGGACCGCGTCGGGCGCATCAAGCCCTGCGGCGGGGCGATCCCGCCGCGCCTGATCAAGGATTTTGCAATTCCCGATGAGCTGCTGGTCGCCAAGGCCCGCTCGGCGCGGATGATCTCGCCGAAGGACAAACGGGTCGACATCCCGATCGAAGACGGCTTCGTCGGCATGGTCGACCGCGATGTGTTCGACGAATGGCTGCGCGAGCGCGCGGCGGCCTGCGGCGCGGTGCGCCGCAGCGGCACCTTCGACAAGCTCAGTCGCGACGACGACGGCATCAGCGTCGTTCACTACACCGCACGTGAAGGCCGCGAACGTCGGAGCGCGAAGCCGGGCGAGCTGACCGAAGGCGTGCCGACCAGCGTGCGTGCGCGGACGGTGATCGGCGCCGATGGTGCGCGCTCCAAGGTGGCCAGCCAGGCGGTGCCGGGCGCGAAAGACACGCAGTATGTGTTCGCGTACCACGAGATCGTTCGCGCACCCGAGGTCAAACCTGCGGGTTACGACGGCTCGCGCTGCGACGTGATCTACCGAGGTTCGATTTCGCCTGATTTCTATGGCTGGGTGTTCCCGCACGGTGACACGTTGAGCATCGGCACCGGCAGCGCGGACAAGGGCTTTTCGCTGCGGGGCGCGGTCGGCACCTTGCGCGAAGAAGCAGGCCTGGGCGGCACCGAAACGCTGCGGCGTGAAGGTGCGCCGCTGCCGATGAAACCACTGAAGCGCTGGGACAACGGCCGCGATGTGGTGGTGGCTGGCGATGCCGCCGGTGTGGTTGCGCCCGCGTCGGGCGAGGGCATCTACTACGCCATGGTCGGCGGGCGGCTGGCCGCCGAGTCGGTCGACGCCTTGCTGCGCACCGGCGACGTCAAGTCACTCAAACTCGCACGCAAGCGCTTTATGAAGGCCCACGGCACGGTGTTCCGCGTACTGGGCATCATGCAGTGGTTTTGGTACGCGACCGACAAGCGGCGTGAAAGCTTCGTCAAGATCTGCGAAGACAAAGACGTCCAGCAACTCACCTTCGAGTCGTACCTGAACAAGGAGTTGGCGCGCAAGAAGCCGATGGCGCACCTGCGCATCTTCTTGAAAGACATGGCGCACTTGATGGGCTTCGCGCGCGCCTGATGCGCAGCTGCTGGTGGTGAGCGACTGGCAGTCGCCCCAGGGGCTCATCACCATCGTAATCGGCTTCACGCTGATCGAAGGTGTCGCCTTGTGCGCTTACCGGTTGCGCACTGGCAAAGGAGTGGCTGCCAAGGACTTCGTCGCCAACTGGGTGTCTGGCCTGTGCCTTATGTTCGCTTTGCGCAGCGCACTCGCCGACGCCTGGTGGACGTGGGTCGCCGTGTGGCTGCTGGCCTCAGGATTGGTACACGGCTGCGATTTGTGGTGGCGCTGGCAACGCTGAGACTTTCAGAGCGCCGTCGCAACGGGCGGCATGTCGTGGTACCGCCATGGCGCGAATCTGCCTGAGCAGATTCGCGCATCACCTGGTAGCGGTGGATTAGCCCGCCTTCGGCGCGTAGGCACTGCACCAGCCCTTGGCGGCCACATGCTTGCCCGCGAACAAAGGACAAGCGCCGGCGGCATCGGTGGCCTTGCCCTGAAATAGCGCGCAGTTGCCGCACATCTGTGTGGGCTTGTGCGCCGGGTATTTTTTCAGGTCGACCTTGGTCGCGTCTGCCTTGTAGCCGAGAGCCACTGCGTTGGCGTCGGTCTCTGCGACCATTGGGGAGCTCTGTGCCATGGCCTGCGATGCAGCGATGGCGCTGCCGCCGACCACGACGTGCAACATGAAGGTGCGGCGATTGGTGATGCTCATGGGGAAATCTCCGTTGTTGGGAACTCTCATAACGTCCTGTAGGGCCGTCGGATGACAAATTTTTGCACGAAGGTGACTCCGGAGTCTTTTGGTGAACCATGAAGTCTGAATGGTGGGTGCTCGGCTTGGCGCGGGTAAATCCGTTAGAGGTGCGGTGCCACGGCCACCTAAACTTTTGTTGTACTTGCACAATTTATCGACCCACACACGATGGCATCCAACCGACGATCTGCCCAGACGCATGCTGCTGACAGCAAGAACGCGGGGTCGAGCGAGGCGGCGGTTGATGTCAGGGTGTTGAAGAAATACCCGAACCGCAGGCTCTACGACACCACGGCGAGCAGCTACATCACGCTGGCCGACGTGAAGAAGATGGTGATGTCCGGCCAGCCCTTCGTGGTGCGCGACGCTAAAAGCTCGGACGACCTGACGCGCAGTATCTTGCTGCAGATCATCCTGGAGGAGGAGAGCGGTGGGGTGCCGATGTTCTCCAGCCAGATGCTGGCGCAGATCATCCGCTTCTATGGGCACAGCATGCAGGGCATGATGGGTTCGTATCTTGAAAAAAACCTGCAGACCTACACCGAGAATCAGGGTCGGCTGGCAGATCCGGCACTCGGCCTGTACGACACCGCAGCCCACACGCCCGAGCTTTGGAGCCAGTTCTTGAACGGTCAGGCGCCGGCCGTGCAGTGCCTGATGAGCACGTACCTCGAACAATCGAAGTCGATGTTCACGCAGATGCAGGAGCAGATGTCCAAACAGGCCGGCACGCTGTTTCCGGGCGCGCCCGGCTTCCCGCCGAAACGTTGACACGCCGCGCTCGCCCGGCCCACGCAGGCTTTGAGGCGAAAATGCGGCGATGACCTCTGACACCCGCACTGCCGAACGCCCGATCACCACCGGCACCGGTGCTCCAAAAATTGGTTTCGTCTCGCTCGGTTGCCCGAAAGCGCTGACCGATTCGGAGCAGATCCTCACGCAACTGCGTGCCGAGGGCTACGACACCTCGAAAACCTTCGCCGGTGCCGATCTGGTGATCGTCAACACCTGCGGCTTCATCGACGATGCGGTGAAGGAAAGCCTCGATGCCATCGGCGAGGCGCTGGCTGAAAACGGCAAGGTCATCGTCACCGGCTGTCTGGGAGCCAAGGCGGGTGAAGAAGGCGGCAACCTGGTGCGCCAGATGCACCCGAGGGTGTTGGCGGTGACCGGCCCACACGCCACGAATGAGGTGATGGATGCGGTGCATCGACATGCGCCCAAGCCCCACGACCCGTTCACCGATCTGGTGCCCGCCACCACGGCGCCGAACGACATCGGCGTCAAGCTGACGCCGCGCCACTATGCCTACCTGAAGATCAGCGAAGGCTGCAACCACCGCTGCACGTTTTGCATCATCCCCAGCATGCGCGGCGACCTGGTGTCGCGGCCGATCGGCGATGTGCTCGGCGAGGCGCAGCGCCTGTTCGCCTCCGGCGTCAAGGAGCTGCTGGTGATCAGCCAGGACACCAGCGCCTATGGCGTCGACATCAAGTACCGCACCGGCTTCTGGGACGGTAAGCCGGTGAAGACGCGCATGCTCGATTTGTGCGAGAAGCTCGGTGAACTCGCGGCACCGCACGGCGCCTGGGTGCGGTTGCACTATGTCTATCCGTATCCGCATGTCGATGAGGTGCTGCCGCTGATGGCGCAGGGCCTCGTGCTGCCGTACCTGGATGTGCCGTTGCAACATTCGCACCCCGATGTGCTCAAGCGCATGAAGCGCCCGGCCAGCGGAGAGCGCAACCTCGAACGCATCCAGCGCTGGAGGGAAGCGTGTCCTCCACTGGTGATCCGCAGCACCTTTATTGCCGGCTTTCCCGGCGAGACCGAAGCCGAGTTCGATCACCTGCTCGACTTCATGCGTGCCGCCGAGATCGATCGCGCGGGCTGCTTCGCCTACTCGCCAGTGGCAGGTGCTGCGGCCAACGACCTGCCCAATGCGCTGCCCGCCGCGCTGCGTGAGGAGCGCCGCGCGCGCTTCATGGAGGTCGCTGAAGCGGTGTCAGCTGCCAAGCTGGCGCGCCGCGTGGGTGCCACGATGCAGGTGCTGGTCGATGCCGCGCCCGCGCTCGGCCGCCGTGGGGGCACCGGTCGCAGCTATGCCGACGCGCCGGAGATCGATGGCGTGGTGAAGCTGCTGCCGCCCGAGAAGGCATCGAAAACTTTGAAGGTCGGCGAGTTCACCCGCGCGCGAATCGTCGGCACGCAGGGCCACGACCTGATCGCGCAGCCGGTCTGACCATGGCCGATGCGAAGGATGACGGCGAGCCCGTTAGCGCGACCGCGCTGATCCACCACGGCTACACGCCACCGTCCGGATTCGCCGCCGTGCAGCCACCGGTGCACAAGGCCTCGACCGTCATCTTCGCCAACACCCAGGCGCTGCACGCACGCCAGTGGAAAGACAAGACCGGCTATACCTACGGCCTGCACGGCACGCCCACCACCTTCACGCTGGAAGAACGCATCGCCACACTCGAAGGCGGCCTGCAGACGCTGCTGCTGCCCAGCGGTCTGGCGGCGATCGCGCTGGTCGACATGTCGCTGCTGCGCGCGGGCGACGAGGTGCTGATCCCCGACAACGCCTACGGCCCGAGCAAGGAGCTGGCGCGGGGTGAACTCGCGCGCTGGGGCATCACGCACCGCTTCTACGACGCGATGGATGCGGCCTCACTGGCTTCCGCGCTGGGTCCGGCAACGAAGCTGGTGTGGCTCGAAGCCGCCGGCTCGGTGACGATGGAGTTTCCTGATCTGCCCGTGCTGATCCGCCTGGTGCGTGCGCACGGCGCACTGATCGCGCTCGACAACACCTGGGGCGCCGGCATTGCGTTCAATGCGTTCGAGATCGAGCCGGGGCTCGGTGTGGACATCTCGGTGCACGCACTGACCAAGTTCCCGTCGGGCGGCGCCGACGTGATGATGGGCTCGGTGACCACGCGCGATGAAAGTCTGCATCTGCAGCTGAAGGCCACCCACATGCGCATGGGGTGGGGCGTCGGCGGCAACGATGCCGAACTGCTGCTGCGCTCGCTGCCCACACTGCCTCTGCGCTATCACGCCCAAGACGCCGCTGGCCGCCGCCTGGCCGCCTGGTGGAGCGCGCGCTCCGAGCTCACGCAGGTGCTGCATCCGGCGCTGGCCGCATCTCCCGGACATGAAGCCTGGCAGCGGCTGTGCAGCGCCTCGGCCGGCCTGTTCTCGGTGGTCTTCAACCCACGCTACAGCGCCGCACAGGTGCATGCCTTCGTCGATGCGCTGCGGCTGTTCAAGATCGGCTATTCATGGGCCGGGCCGATCAGCCTGGTGGTGCCCTACCAACTGGGCGCGATGCGGGTCCGGCCGGCTTGGACGGGCACGTTGGTGCGCTTTTCGGTCGGCCTGGAAGCGGTCTACGACCTGATCGCCGATTGTGAACAAGCGCTGTCGGTGCTTGCATGAGCGGGCGTCACTCGCAACGGCTGCCACTGGTCGATCTGCTGAAGGTGATCGCCTCGCAGCTGATCGTGCTGCATCACCTGGCGTTTTACGGTCCGATGGCCGACCGTGCGGCGCCGCTGATGCCGCAACTGATCGATTGGCTGGCCGACCCGGCACGCATGGCGGTGCAGGTGTTTCTGGTGGCTGGCGGTTATTTGGCCGCGTTGAGCCTGGCGCCCGATGGCCAGTTGCGCACGCCGCCGCGGGTGCTGCCGCGCCTGTTCGAGCGCTACCTGCGTCTGGCGCTGCCTCTGGCGTTGGCGCTGCTGCTGGCGATTGCCGCGGCAGCGCTGGCGCGCAGCTTGATCGCGCATCCCTCGGTGCCGCTGGCGCCGCGCCCGATGCAATTTGTCTGGCATCTTCTGCTCGCCCAGGATCTGATCGGTGAAGAAGCGTTGTCGGCCGGCATTTGGTACGTGTCGATCGATCTGCAGTTGTATGCGGCGCTGCTGCTGTGGCTGGCGCTGGTCACGGCGGGGGTGAAAAATTCGGACGCCGTGCGCCGCGTCGTGCCGTGGGGTGTGGTGGTGGCGGTGGCATGGTCAGCGATGAACGTCAATCGGAATCCGACCTGGGACGTTTGCGCACCGTACTTCTTCGCGGCGCATGGCTTGGGCGCACTGGCTGCCTGGGCGCGTGGCGGCCGCTCAGCGCGTGCCGCATTCGCGCTGGCGCTGCTGGGCGTGCTGTTCAGTTTGTGGCTGGAATGGCGCGGGCGTCTGGCGCTGGCGACGGCACTCGCGGTGCTGTTGTGGGCGGGGCATGCCGTTCGCAGTTGGCGGCCTCTGTTACCAGCTTCTGCAGGATCGACCCGACTCGATGCGCTCTCGTACTTGGGGCGGATCAGTTACGCGACGTTCCTGGTGCACTTCCCAGTCTGTTTGATGGTCAATGCAGCGTTCACGGCGTTCATGCCATCACTGGCGTGGCTGCAGGCCGTCGGGGTGCTGCTGGCCTGGAGTGGCAGCATCGCCACCGGCGCGCTGTTCCACCAACTGGCCGAAGCGCCGCTAATGCGGCTGGTTTCGCGCTGCAAAGCGACCGGCTGGGGACTGAACCGACGAACGCAGGGTGTGGTGCCGGGCTGAGTCCTTTTGCGTACCGCGAAAGTGCCGTAGTCCCTTCGGGCCGCAAGACTCACGTCTCGGATGAGACTTTATGTCTCATTAACCGGCCCTTTTGCGTGCCGCGAAAATGAAGTCGTCGCTGCGCGCCGCAAGGCTTACGCCTTGGATGAAACTTTGTGTCTCATCAACCTTCCTTTTTCACGATCCCAGTCGCGCTTCTTTTCGGTGTCGCGCTTGTCGTGCTCGGCCTTGCCCTTGGCGAGTGCGATCTCGGCCTTCACTAGACCGCCCTTGTAGTGCAGGTTCAGCGGCACCAAGGTGAAGCCTTTTTGCTCGACCTTGCCGACCAGCCGCTTGATCTCTTCCTTGTGCATCAGCAGCTTTTTCGTGCGGTCGGCTTCAGGGCTGATGTGGGTCGAGGCGCTGCGCAGCGCGTTGATGCGGCAGCCGATCAAAAACAGCTCGCCGTCACGGATCACCACATAGCCATCGGTCAGCTGAACCTGCCCCGCGCGGATCGCTTTGATCTCCCAGCCCTGCAGCATCATGCCGGCTTCGTAGCGTTCTTCGATGTGATAGTCGAACCGCGCGCGACGGTTCTCGGCAATAGACATGAGTAGGCAATCGCGCGGCAAACGCGTCCATAGAATGGAGCCATTGTATGAAGCACGTCAAAAAGTCAGTGCTGATGTGGTACTCGCCGCATGAAATGTATGCGTTGGTCACAGCAGTGGATGACTACCCGGAGTTCCTGCCGTGGTGCGCCCGCGCCGAGGTGTTGGAGCACACCGGTACCACGATGACCGCGCGGCTGCATCTGGCCTTTGCCGGCATCCGCCACGCCTTCACCACCCGCAACGAACACGATACCGACCGCGCGGTTCGGCTGACGCTGGTCGATGGCCCGTTCTCGGTGCTCGAAGGCCAGTGGCTGTTTCAGCCCGTGGGCTCGGAAACGCAGGCTTGTCGCATCGAGTTCGAGTTGCGCTACGCTTTTGCCAGCTTGGCACTGGAAGCGGTGGTTAGTCCCGTGTTCGACCGCATTGCCAGCACGTTCGTCGATTCCTTCGTCAAGCGGGCGGTGCAGGTTTATGGCGACCGCTGACGCCACTGCGGAACAGGCTGGCCTGATCTCGGTGGCGGTGGTGGCCAGTCCGGCAACCGGGCAGGTGCAGCAGATCGACCTGCAACTCCCGCTCGGCGCGTCGGTGCGCGATGCCTTGCTGCGCAGCGGGTTGTGTCCGCAGACGGGTGACGTCGCGCTGAAGGTCGGCGTGTGGGGGCAGTTGCGCGCGCTCGATCATGTGTTGCGCGATCGAGACCGCGTAGAGGTCTACCGCCCTTTACAGAACGACCCCAAAGACGCCCGGCGAATGCGGCATCGCCAGCAGCGGCCCGGCCAGCGCTGATCTGCAGACCGCGGTGGCATGCTCACCGACCGCTACTTGCAGTCGGCGTTGATCGTTTCCCGGCTGCGGGCCGCTTCTTCCGCGCGTCCCTTGTCGTCGAGCAACTCGCGCTCGCCCTTCGCGTTGATGCGGGCGACGCGAGCGCCCTCATCGAGACCGCGCAATTGCAAGCGGGCTCGGTTGCAGTTGTCGGCTTTTTGCGCTGCCGCTTTGTCGGCTTCGGCCTTGGCTTTGGCGACTTTTTCTTGTTCTTCCTTGCGCAGCTTCGCCTCCAACGTCGGCTCCACGCCTTTCATAGGCGCGAGCCCGGAGGCCGCCAACGCCGCGGCCTGCGCCGACGAGGCCGCCGCCGCAGGCAGCAGGTGCCGCTTCGCTGCGGCGGGCCGCTGCAAGACGCTGGCCTCAGGCACGCCTTGTGGCGGTGGCAGGTCGCTGTACTGAACCTGGTTGTTCTTATCGCGCCACTTCCACTGCGCCAACGCCGGTGTGCACAGGCTGGCGATGAGCACCGTTGCGCAAATTGCGACAAATCCTGGACGCATAGTGAAAGCCTTTCAAGCCAGACTGAGAAAAAGTGTAATCGTGGTGCCCCGTCATACGGCCTCCTGAGGCGTACCAAAAGCGTGCGTCTGTTGCGGCATCCCTATAATTTCGGTTTGCGTCAGGAGCCCTTTCCATGCGCCTTCTTGGTAAAGCGCTCACCTTCGACGATGTGTTGTTGGTGCCAGCGTTCTCCCAGGTGTTGCCCCGCGACACCCGCCTCGCCACCCGGCTCTCCCGCAACATCGAGTTGAACCTGCCACTGGTGTCCGCTGCGATGGACACGGTGACCGAGGCCCGTCTTGCCATTGCCATTGCGCAAGAGGGCGGCATGGGCATCGTGCACAAGAACCTGAGCGTGAAACAACAAGCCGCCGAGGTGGCGCGGGTCAAGCGATATGAGTCCGGCATCCTGCGTGACCCGATCACCGTCACCCCCGACACCCCCGTTCGTCACGTTGTCGAGCTGTCGCGCCAGCACGGCGTGTCGGGCTTTCCGGTGCTCGAAGGCACACGGGTGGTCGGCATCGTGACCAACCGAGACCTGCGCTTCGAGACCCGTCTCGACGCCCCGGTGCGCGAGATCATGACGCCGCGCGAGCGCCTCGTCACCGTCGATGAACGCGCCACGCTCGAAGACGGCAAGGCACTGATGCACCTGCACAAGCTCGAACGCGTGCTGGTGCTCAACGCTGCTGGCGAACTGCGCGGCCTGATGACGGTGAAGGACATCACGAAGCAAACCAGTTTCCCGAATGCGGCGCGCGATGCGCAAGGCAAGCTGCGCGTGGGCGCCGCCGTGGGCGTGGGCGAGGGCACCGAAGAACGGGTCGAGGCGCTGGTGCGCGCCGGTGTGGATGCCATCGTGGTCGACACCGCCCATGGCCACAGCGCGGGTGTGATCGAGCGGGTGCGCTGGGTCAAGCAGCACTACCCTAACGTCGACGTGATCGGCGGCAACATCGCCACGGGCTCCGCGGCGCTGGCGCTGGTCGAGGCCGGTGCGGATGGGGTGAAAGTGGGCATCGGCCCTGGCTCGATCTGCACCACCCGCATCGTGGCTGGTGTGGGTGTGCCGCAGATCACCGCGATCGACAACGTGGCCAAGGCGCTGGCCGGCAGCGGCGTGCCGCTGATTGCCGATGGCGGCATCCGCTACTCGGGTGACATCGCCAAGGCACTCGCCGCCGGCGCCCACACGGTCATGATGGGCGGCATGTTTGCGGGCACCGAAGAGGCGCCGGGCGAGATCGTGCTGTTTCAAGGACGCAGCTACAAGAGCTACCGAGGCATGGGCAGCATCGGTGCGATGCAGCAGGGCAGTGCCGACCGTTACTTTCAAGACAACACCGGCGCCAACCCGAACGCCGACAAGCTGGTGCCCGAAGGCATCGAAGGCCGCGTGCCGTACAAGGGCTCGATGATCAGCATCGTGTTCCAGATGGCCGGTGGCATCCGCGCGGCCATGGGTTACTGCGGCTGCGCCAGCATCGAAGACATGCGCAGCCGCGCCGAGTTCGTCGAAATCACCAGTGCTGGCATCCGCGAGAGCCACGTCCACGACGTGCAGATCACGAAGGAAGCGCCGAACTACCGCTCGGAATGACGACGCCCGTGATCGACGACGCTGGCGCTGCAGTGGCCGACGCGCCAAAGCAGATCGTGCCCAAGTTGCCGCGCGATAAGCGGCAGGCTGCGATGCCGTTCATCCTCATCGCCGTGCTGATTGACATGGTGTCGATCGGCATCATCGTGCCGGTGATCCCGGCGCTGGTCGGCAGCCTCACCGGCACGCAGGCCGATCACGCGTTCTGGCTTGGCGTGGTTAGCTTTGCGTTCGGCATCGCCAATTTCTTCGGGGCGCCGATCTTGGGCGGCTTGTCCGACCGCTATGGCCGACGCCCGGTGCTTTTATTGGGCTTTTGTGGCCTGGCGTTTACTTTCTTTGCCACTGCGTTGTCGTCCACGCTGTGGATGCTGATCGTCGTGCGCTTGCTGGGCGGCGGCCTGCAGGCCAATGCCGCGGTCGCCAACGCCTATGTGGCCGACATCTCGGCACCTGAAGAAAGGGCCAAGCGCTTCGGCATGCTGGGCGCCATGTTCGGCATCGGCTTCATCCTCGGTCCGGCGATGGGTGGTGTGCTGGGTGCCATCGATTTGCATTTGCCGTTTTTTGTGGCCGGCGGATTCGCCTTGGTCAAC
>JANPNF010000218.1:0-5815 GCA_031427315.1 Burkholderiales bacterium
GCGCAGCGCGACGAAGGTTTCGCAGCGGCTCTCCGGCGGCACCTTGACCTCGTCGAGGTAGCCCTTCACCGCCTGCCCCGCCGCGTTGCCAGCGCGGTACTGACCGCGCACCACGTCGCGCGCGACGCTGTCGTCGGTGAACGGTTTCAGCGAGCGCAGCACCTTGAGCTTTTCATCACGAATGGCGTCGGCGTCGTAGCGCGACGGCGGCTCCATCGCCACCATGCTGAGCAGCTGCAGCGCGTGGTTCTGCACCATGTCGCGCAGCGTGCCGGTGCGGTCGTAGAAGTCGCCTCGCGTGCCGACGCCCAGGCTCTCAGCCAGCGTGATCTGGATGTTGGCGATGCTTTCGCGGCGCCACAGCGGCTCGAACAGCGCATTGCCGAAGCGCAGCGCCATCAGGTTCTGCACCGATGGCTTGCCGAGGTAGTGGTCGATGCGGAAGGCCTGGGTTTCGCTGAACACCGAGCGCACGACGCGGTTGATGTCCTGCGCGCTGGCCAGGTCGTGGCCGAGCGGCTTCTCCAGCACCACGCGCACCTGCGGGCCGTTGAGCTCGACGGCACCGAGCTGCGCGCAGATCTGCGGGAACAGGTGCGGGCTGGTTGCCAGATACAGCACCACGGTGTCGGCGCCGCGGTCGTCTAGCCACTGCTTGAGCCCGGCGTAGTGCTCGGGCTGCGACAGGTCCATGCGGCGGTAGTGCAGCAGTTCGGCGAAGCGCGCGAACTCCTCGTCGCTCGGCCGCTTGCCGCCCTCCACATCCTGGAAGCGCTCCCTCAGCCAGCCGCGGTACTTGTCGTCGCTTTGCTCGTCGCGTGCGACCGACAGGATGCGCCCGCCCGGCGGCAGCTTGCCGTGGCGAAAGGCCTGAAACAGTGCCGGCATCAGCTTGCGCCAGGTTAAATCGCCGGTGCCTCCGAAAAAACCAGGTCGAACGACATTGTCTGAATCCTCTCGCTGGGTGCTGTAATCTGTGGTGTGCCATGCAGGATAGAGGCAGTGAGCGTGCGGGAGTCGCGGGGCGTCACTGACTCGGGTTTTAATGTGGCATGTTCGACTCGTCAGCGTCCCCATGAACCAACTCGAACAGCTCAAGCAGTACACCACCGTCGTCGCCGACACGGGCAATTTCAAACAGCTGGCTGCTTTTGCGCCGCGTGACGCCACCACCAACCCGTCGCTGATCCTGAAGGCGGTGCAGCAGCCTGACTACGCGCCGCTGCTGACCGAAGTCGCTCACGCGCACCGCGGTGCGGCCCTCGATGAGATCGTTGATCGCACGCTGGTGCGTTTCGGCTTGGAGATCCTGAAGGTGGTGCCTGGCCGGGTGTCGACCGAGGTCGATGCCCGATGGAGCTTCGACACCGCCGCCACGCTGGCGCGCGCGCGCCGCCTCATCGGTTTGTACGAAGCGGCAAGCACTGGCCGTGACCGGGTGTTGATCAAAATCGCGGCGACCTGGGAGGGCATCCAGGCCGCACGCACGCTGGAGCGAGAAGGCATCCACTGCAATCTGACGCTGCTGTTCTCGTTCTCCCAGGCCGTGGCCTGCGGTGAGGTCGGCGTGCAGTTGATCTCGCCATTCGTCGGCCGCATTTACGACTGGCACAAGAAGGCCGCCGGGGCGGCGTGGGACGAGGCGGCAAACGCGGGCGTCAACGACCCGGGCGTGAGATCGGTGGCGCACATCCATCGCTATTTCAAGAAGGCGGGCATTGCGACCGAGGTGATGGGTGCGAGCTTTCGCAACGTCGGGCAGATCGTGGCACTGGCCGGCTGCGACCTGCTCACCATCAGCCCCGAGCTGCTCGCCAGCCTGCAGGCGAGCGACGCGCCGCTGATCCGAGCGCTGGAACCCGCCGCAGCCCGTGGTTTGGCGCTCGAACCGGTCAGCTACACCGAGGCGAGCTTTCGCTATGCGCTCAACGACGACGCGATGGCGACCGAGAAGCTGGCCGAAGGCATTCGCGCCTTCGCAGCTGATTCGGGCAAGCTCGATGCCTTGATTCAAGCGCTGTGAGGGTGTTGCCGACATGACCCGCTGCGACCGCACCGCCGCCTGGGCGGCACTGAAAGGCCACTTCGAAGCGCATGGCCGTGACTTTGATCTGCGCGAAGCCTTCGCACGCGATCCGGGTCGATTTGCTTCTTTGAGCTTCGAGGCGCCGGGCGTCTTCGTCGACCTGTCGAAGAATTTGGTTGATGCGGCCGCGCTGCATTTCCTGCTTGACCTGGCACGTGAATGCGGCCTCGAAGCGCAGCGTAACGCGATGTTTGCTGGCGAGGCGATCAACACCACCGAAGACCGCGCGGTGCTGCACACGGCGCTGCGCGCGCCACGCGGCCAGAGCCCGCACAGCGATGAGATTCACGCCGTGCAGGGCGCCATGCTGGCCTGGGCCGAAACGGTGCGTGACACCGCGACCAGTGGCATCCGCCACGTCGTCAACATCGGCATCGGCGGCAGCGACCTCGGCCCGCAAATGGTCGTGCAAGCGCTCGATGCTTTTGTGCACCCGGGCCTGCAATTCCATTTCGTCTCCAATGTCGATGGCCATGACATCAGCAGCGTGCTGCGCCGGTTGAAGCCGGCCGAAACGCTGTTCATCATTGCCAGCAAGACCTTCACCACCCAGGAAACCATGGCCAATGCGCAGCTGGCGCGGGCCTGGTTCGAGGCTGAGGGCGGAGGCGACATCGCGCGGCATTTTGTTGCCACTACAACCAACGTCGAGGCCGCAGCGGCCTTCGGCATCATCACCACTTTCGGTTTCTGGGACTGGGTCGGCGGGCGCTATTCGCTGTGGTCGGCGATCGGGTTGCCGATCGCGGTCGCCATCGGCGCCGACCATTTCCGCGAACTGCTGGCCGGTGCGCATGCGATGGACCGGCATTTCGCCTGCGCGCCACTGGCGGCCAATGTGCCCGCGCTGCTGGGCCTGCTCGACATTTGGTACCGCAACTTCCACGGCACGGCCAGCCGCAGCGTGGCGCCGTACCACCACGGCCTGCGGCGCCTGCCGGCGTATTTGCAGCAGCTGGAGATGGAGAGCAACGGCAAGCGGGTCGATCGCGATGGTGAGCTGCTGCCGTACGCGACCAGCCCGGTGGTGTGGGGCGAGCCCGGCACCAACGGCCAGCATGCCTATTTTCAGATGCTGCACCAGGGCACCGATCTGGTTCCGGTGGAGTTTTTGTTGGTGCGCCGACCGGCCTTCGGCAGTGCCGCATTCAATGACGATCTGACGTCGCGCCTCGAACGCCAGCAGACGCTGCTGCTGGCCAATGGTCTCGCGCAATCGCAGGCCTTGATGTGCGGCAAGACCGCCCTGCAGGCGCTTGCCGACCGGCCGCTGCCAGCTTCGACACAGGTGAATGCGGCGACGCTGGCCCGCCACCGCAGCTTTCCCGGCAACCGCCCCAGCACCACCTTGCTGCTCGATCGTCTGACCCCCCACAGCCTGGGCGCGCTGATTGCGCTGTACGAGCACCGCGTGTTCACCAGCGGCGCGCTGTGGGGCATCAACAGTTTCGATCAGTGGGGGGTCGAGTTGGGCAAGGTGCTGTGCCGTGACCTGCTACCGCGGCTCACCGCGGGCGGCAACGGCGCTAACCTCGATGCCTCGACGGCCGGCTTGATTGCGCGCCTGCGTAGGTGAAGGTGGTGTTGTACGAGCCACGGCCGACCACCATCGTCTGGGATTTCGGCGGCGTGCTGTTCCGCTGGGACCCGGCCGCCTTGATCGCGCGCACGCTGCCGCATCGCATCAGCGCTGAGCACAGCGCGCAGCACTGGAAGCATCAGTTCTTCGGCTTGCCTGACGGCGAGTGGGTCGCGTTTGACCGTGGCACGCTGGGCGTGGAAGACGTGGTGAGTGGCATTGCAAAACGCCTGGCTTGGCCCGAGTCCGAGGTGCGCGCCGTTGTCGATGCGGTGCCTGACGAACTGCAGCCGATCGAGGGCAGCGTCCGATTGCTGAAAGCCCTGCACCAGCGCGGTCATCGCCTGAATTTTCTGTCGAACATGCCGGCGCCGCTGGCCGATCCCCTGCAGCGCCAGCACGCCTTCCTGACGTTGTTCGCAAGCGGCATCTACTCGTCGCATGTGCACCTCGCCAAGCCGCAGGCTGCGATCTACACATTGGCACAACAGCGCTTCGGCGGCGACCCTGCCGCAACGCTGTTCATCGACGATCACCTGGACAACATCGAGGCTGCACAGCGCCACGGCTGGCAGGCGCGGCTGTTCACCGGTCCAGATGCATTGGCGGCCCCGCTGCGCGATCTAGGCCTGATCGACTGATCAGCCGACCAACAAGCCGATCAAGACGCCAGTCGAACAACGGCGCGATCAGCGGCGCGGTTGTGCCAACCACTGCTCGGCCATGCGCACCCACAGCGTGGCGCCCAGCGGGATCAGCGCGTCGTTGAAGTCGTAGTTCGGGTTGTGCAGCATGCAAGGGCCGAGGCCGTGGCCTGACGACCGGTGCGCCCCCTCGCCGTTGCCGATCACGAAGTACGCGCCGGGGATCGCTTGCAGGTAGTACGCAAAGTCCTCGGCGCCCATCGTCGGCTCGAATTCCAGCACGTTGTCGGCGCCGACCAGATCCGTCATGACGCGGCGGGCGAACGCGGTCTCGTCGGGGTGGTTGATCGTCGGCGGGTAGTTGCGGCTGAACTCGAATTCGCAGCCAACGCCGAAAGCTGCGCAGGTGTGCTGCGTGATCTGCTGCATCCGCTGCTCGATCAAATCCAGCACCTCCAGCGTGAAGGTGCGCACCGTGCCCCGGATCTCGCAGGTGTCGGGCACCACGTTGGTGGCCTCACCGGTGTGGATCATCGTCACCGAAATCACACCCGCATCGATCGGCCGCTTGTTGCGGGTGATGATGGTCTGGAAGGCTTGCACCAGCTGGCAGGCCACCGGCACCGGATCGAGCCCCAAATTCGGCATCGCCGCGTGGGATCCCTTGCCACGGATCGTGATGCGAAATTCGTTGCTGCTGGCGAAGCACGGACCGCTCTTGATCGCGAACTGACCGACGGCGAGGCCGGGCCAGTTGTGCACGCCGAAGATCGCCTCCATCGGGAACTTCTCGAACAAGCCGTCGGCGATCATCTCGCGCGCTCCGCCGCCGCCTTCTTCGGCGGGCTGGAACACCAGGTACACCGTGCCGTCGTAGTTCCGGTGCCGGGCCAGGTGCTGCGCGGCGGCCAGCAGCATCGCGGTGTGGCCGTCGTGGCCACAGGCGTGCATCCTGCCCGCGTGGCGGCTGGCGTGCGCAAACTGGTTGCGCTCGGTGATCGGCAGCGCGTCCATGTCGGCGCGCAGGCCGACTGCGCGATCTGATGTGCCGTGCTTCAGGATCGCGACGATGCCCGTGGTGCCCAGCCCGCGATCGATCGGAATGCCCCAGTCGGTGAGCTGCTGCGCGATCACGTCCGCGGTGCGCCGCTCTTCGAAGCACAACTCCGGGTGCGCATGCAGGTCGCGCCGCAGTACGGCCATGGCAGGCGCGTCGGTGACGATGGAGTCGATCAGGCGCATGGCAAGGCGTGGTGCAGTGAGGGGTTCGTTCCAGTTTAGCGAAGCCGTCGGTAAATCTTCCGTGGACGTGCTGTGCAATCATCAATCGACATGAGCCGGACCCTTTGTGTCACCGTCGCCGCCTGTCTGTTGCTGCTCCTCACCACCGGTTGCAGCAGCCTCAGCTACTACGCGCAATCGGTCAGCGGTCACCTGAAACTGCTGAATGCCGCGCGGCCGGTGCCCGACGTGCTGGCCGACCCCGCGACGCCCGCCGCGTTGAAA
>JANPNF010000219.1:0-2685 GCA_031427315.1 Burkholderiales bacterium
CTCCCAATCGTCTTCGACGAAGCGCACGTCGTTGACCTTCAGGTCGAACCCCAGCGCTTCGAGCGAGCCGAGGTACAGCTCCAGAATGTTGCTGGGCGCGGGTTTCAGCACCACCTGGTATTGGTAGTAATGCTGCAGCCGGTTCGGGTTGTTGCCGTAGCGGCCGTCTTTCGGGCGGCGGCTGGGCTGCACGTAGGCGGCCTTCCACGGCTCGGGCCCGAGCGCGCGCAGGAAGGTCGCGGTGTGGCTGGTGCCGGCGCCGACTTCCATGTCGTAGGGTTGTAGCAGCGCGCAGCCCTGGGCGTCCCAGTACTGCTGAAGACGCAGGATGATTTGCTGGAAGGTCAGCATCGGGTGTGGGTCAGGTTGGTGGGGTGCTGCGGTGCCAAGCGGTGTGACTGTAGGCGTAGGGACTGATTTTAGGCGCCGGGTTTTACAGGCGGTCGCGAGTGCCTGCCGATGAATGCCGCGGCCCCTGCGGTGGCCAGTGCCAAAGCGATCAACGGCCACAGCCCGCAGGTGGCCAGCCAGCGCGCGTAGGGCGTCTCGCCAGTGCGCCCTTCGACAGTGGCTTCGAGCACGCCAGTGACGAGCGGCGCCAGCCGCGCGGTAACGCGGCCGCGGTGATCGACCACCGCGGTGGCGCCGGTGTTGGTTGCGCGGATCACCGGCCGCTGAAATTCGATCGCACGCATCTGCGAGAACTGCAGGTGCTGGTCTTGCACCAGCCACGGGCCGAACCAGGCCAGGTTGCTGACGTTGACGAACACCGTGGCCGCTCGCGGGCCCACCACGCTGGAGACGATGTCTTCGCCGAACAGGTCTTCGTAGCACACGAGCGGCCGCAGCCGCTGCCCGCCAAAGGCGAACGCTTCGGTGCTGCGGCCACGCGCCTGGTCCGCCAGCGGGATATTCATCAGGTTGACGAACCAGTGGAAGCCGGGCGGGATGATTTCGCCGAACGGCAGCAAATGGCGCTTGCCGTAGCGGTAGCTGGCCGCCCAAGCGGCATCGGTTGCACCGCCTGGCAACGCAATGACCGAATTGACGTAGCCCGAGGTCGCGTCACCGACGAAAATGCCGATCAGCGCGGCGCGCTCGGCGGCGGCCAATGCAGATGCTGACGCTGCGGCTGCTGGCTGCAGCGCCTCACGCAACGCCGCCCAGTAGCTATCGCTGATCTGGTCGCGTGACAGCGGCAGCACCGATTCGGGCGTCACCACCAGCGCGCCGCGGGCTTCACTCAGCTGGCGCACCAGGCTGTGCAGCTGCACGTTCAGCCGGTCGGGGTCGAACTTGATTTGCTGCGGCACGTTCGGCTGCAGCAGGCTGACCTGCAACGTGCCATGGGTGCGGGTGAACTGATTGGGCAGCAGGTGCGGCACCACAGCGAGTGCGATCACCACGGCACTGACCGCAGATCGAGCCCGCATCGAATGATCTTGCAGCCACAGCGAGGCCGCTGCGGCCACCGCCGCCGCCAGCGCGCAAATACCGTAGACGCCGATCCACGGTGCCCAGGCGGCCAACGGGCCGACGGCATGCGCATAGCCCGAAGCAATCCACGGGAAGCCGGTGAAGATCAGCCCGCGTGCCAGTTCGGCCGCCAGCCAGCAGGCCGCCCACAGCGCGACGTCCCAGCCCGGCCGACCGGTGCGCAGCCGCGCCCACAGTGCCATGGCCGCCGCGTAGTACAGGCCCAGCAGCGCGGCCAACACCAGCACCGCCAGTGCGGCAAGCGTTGGGTGCATGCCGCCGTAGTCGTGCATGCTGATGTAGAGCCACCAGAAACCCGAGACCAGCCAGCCCACCGTGTACAGCCAGCCCAGCAGCGCGGCGCGGCGCGGTGCAGCGGCTGCGGTGGCATGGGCCAGCACAGCGAGCGACAGCAGCTGCAGCCACCACCACTCGAACGGCGCGAACGACAAGGTCTGCGCGATGCCGGCCAGCAGCACCGCGGGCGCACTGGCCAGCCAGCGCATCGGTCGGGCGCCTGAAGCCGGCCGAGGCATCAACCGCTGGTGGGCTCGGCGGCAGGTGGCAGCGCGCGGGTGACCTTGAACCAGCGCACCGCGCCGCCGCGCGTCAGCATCACGCTGAACAGCAGCCCGCCCATCGCCACCGCTTCGCCGCGGCGCGGCACGCGGCCCAGCTCGTGCGCGATCAGCCCGCCGATGGTGTCGAAGTTTTGTTGCGGCAGCTGGGCGCCGAAGGATTCGTTGACGGCCCCAATCTCGGCGTCGCCCGCCACCCGGTGGCTGCCGTCGGCCAGTGTGTAGACGCTGGACTCGCCGTCCTTGTCGTCGAACTCGTCCTCGATCTCGCCCACGATCTGTTCGAGCACGTCTTCGATGGTAAGCAGCCCCGCGGTGTTGCCGAACTCGTCGATGACGATCGCCAGGTGGTTGCGGTTCGAGCGGAAGTCGCGCAGCAGCTCGTTGAGCCCTTTCGATTCGGGCACGAACACCGCTGGGCGCAGCAGCGTGCGCAGGTTCAGGTCAGGCGAGCGCTGCAGCTTCAGCAGGTCCTTGGCCATCAGGATGCCGATGATGTTGTCGCGCTGCCCTTCGTAAACCGGAAAGCGCGAATGCGCGGTGCCGATCACCAGGTGCAGCAACTCATCGTATGGCGCGTCGATGTCGAGGTGATCCATGTGCGGTGCCGCCACCATCACGTCGCCGGCCG
>JANPNF010000220.1:0-9598 GCA_031427315.1 Burkholderiales bacterium
GACGAGCACGACGGCTGCGCTCAGAAGGGCGACCCCCCGACGCTTGGCCAGCCTCTGGAAGGCAAGCAGCGCCATCATCAGACTGAAGCTGACCATACCGACGCGGCTGGCTGAGAACGACAGCACCGCAAACGCGCTGAGTACAGTCAAGGCCCAGGCCATGCGTGTCCAGCCGAATGTCTTCACCGACTTCAAGGCGCCGACGTAGCCTGCAAATGCCAGTGACGGGCCGAACAGGATGCGATCAACGAACGGAGCCGTCTCTAGCGCGTCTTTCTGGGCGCGCAGGCCATTCGGCCACTGCGGGAAATGGTTCAGATGCAGCCAGTTGTAGGTGGCCAGCGCTTCGCACAACACGACGCCGAGGGCGAAGGCGAGCAGATAGCGATCGGTGTGCTCGCGGCGCGCCACGGTGAAATAGACCGCCGCCAGCAAAAAGAACAAATAACTCGACACCATGCGCCAGCCTGCGTGCAGGTCGGTGGTCCACAGCAGCGAAACCACAACCCACCAGAAATACGCCTGGAAAACCCAGAACACCGGGTTGCCGCGCAAGGCCTGCCATTTGTGCTTCCAGCGGCCCTCGATCAGCCAGAACACCAGCATCAGCCCGGTCAGTATCCAGGCCGGTGCAATCTGCGTGGGGATCAAAAAAAACAGCGCCGTCAGCAGGCCGGGGTTGATGGCGGCCAAGCGGTCACGCCACAGCAGGCTGCTCACCGTTGACTCACTCCGACGTTGTCGAACACGGCGCGCATGTCGCTGCGTTCTTGTGCCGACTTGAATTCAGTTCGATCCCAGCCGAACGCGACCACCTGGGTCTCTGGCACATACAGCTGCCTGGCGAACAGCAGTGCGGTCGAGCGCACGCCGACGACGATGCGGTAAGGCGTGTGGCTCAGCCAGACTTCGAGCGGCTCCTGGAGATCGAGCACCCGGTAGCCGGGGCGGCACAGTTCCAGGTGACGGTCTTTCGGATGGCCCTTGTAGTCGACGTGTTCGATGCCGCATGAGGCGAGCCATTGCTCGATCTGCAGCGCCACGGCATCTCGGTCGGTCGTGCTCATCAGCCCCGCGCTGACCAGTGGCTGGCCGATCACCAGCGCCCGGCGCGATGTGTTGTCGGCAGACAGCGACGTGCTGCGACCTGCCAATGGCGTCAGCACAACGACCTTGGCCGGGTCGTACGCGTGCGGCAGCCCCGCCAGCACATAGATGCGATCGCAAAAGGGAGCGTCTGAGCCAATGCGATCGCCCGAGAACATCCAGTAGTTCAGCGCGGGCGACAGCACCCGGCGCAGCTTGCGCACGCATTGGGAGAGGCGCTTGATCGGCGACAAGGGGTAGCGCCGGGTGCTCACGAGCCCATCGGGCAGGATGCGGGCATGCATCGTGTGCGCACCGCTGAGCCGTGGGAGTGCCCGCAGGAAATAGTTGATCGTCTCGGTGTCGAACACGGCACTGTGCAGCAGCAGCGTGTCGCACGGGCCGACCAGCGCCGCCACCAACTCGATGTTGGCCTGAATCCGCCGGTGGCGGCCCAGCAAACCCGGCAATGGATGGCGGCGCGGCCAGGACAGGTCGCTGCTGACATCCCAGTCGTCGGCGTGCACCAGCGGGGCGAGGGCGGGCTGATACCAGATCAGCACCTGCCGCGCGCCGGCCTCGATCGTTTGAGCAATCTGCGTGGCCGCCAGCAGCTGAAGCGGCGAGGCGACGAAGTAAACACAGACGGTCGTCATGCCCGCAGCCTCTTGGCGGCGCACACGTCTCGGTAGATCTGCAGATTGCCTTCGACCATCGCATCGATCGAGAACTCGGCCAGCGTCAGGGCCCGACCCGCGGCGCCGTAACGCTGCCGCAGCGCCGCATCACCGAGCAATCGGATCAGGTGGCCCGACAACGCACCCACATCGCCCGGCTCGATCAACTCACCGTTGAGGCCCGGCCGCACGATTTCCGGGATGCCACCGGCGCGGCCCGCGACGATCGGCAAACCGCAGGCGGCCGCCTGCAAAAGCGCGACGCCAAGGCCTTCCATTTCGGCCGGATGCACCATCACATCGACGCACGGCAGCACCCGTTCGAGGTCGCTGCGGAAGCCGGCGAAAACGACCTGTTGCTGCAGCTCGGCACGCTCCACCTGCTTTTTGATTACCGCCAGCTCAGGCCCCTGGCCGAACAGCAGCACGCGGGTGCGTGGCTGCGCAGCGATCACCGCAGGCAGCGCCGCGATCAGCGTGCGGTGGCCCTTGCGGGCAATGAATTGTGCGGCCATAGCGATCGTCAGCACGTCGGAGGCGAGATGGAATTCATTGCCAAACCAACTCATGTCATCACGGTGGGGCCGGTACCGAACGGTATCGACCGCGCTGTGCACGCACACCACCTTGTCGGCCGAAAGGCCAGCTTTCAGCAGCACCTGGCGGATGCCGTCGGAGATGGCCACCACGCGGTCGTAGAGCTTGTACTTCAAGTGAAACCAGCCGCGCGGCTCCGGGTTGTCGTTGCGCCGGCTCATCACCGTCGGCACGCCCTCCAGTCGAGCTGCCAGCGCGCCCCAGACATCGCTGCCACGGCGACTGTGCAGGTGAACGAGGTCGGGCTTCTCGGCGCGGATCAGCGCGCGCACTCTGCCCATCAAGCCGATGTCCTGGTCGCCGCCCATCGCGATTTCGTGCACCCGCAGGCCGTGCTCACGCGCGTGTGCCGCAATCGCACTGCCAGTCGGGCACACCAGCAGCGCCTCTTCGCCACGCGCCTGCAGCCCCTGCACCAGGAAGAAAACCTGCAAGCCACCGCCGTAGAGGTGCGTGCCGGCTTCGACATGGAGCGTCTTCATGCCAGCAACTGCCGCACCGATGCGACCGCACGCAGCACGGTGTCGACCTCGAAGGCGCGCATGCAGTCGAAGCGGCCGTCGCAGGTCGGGTGGCGGCGGCAGGGCGAACAGTGCAGGGCCTCGTACAGCACGATGGTTTGGGGTGCGCGGGCGTCGAGGTAGGGCCGGGTCGAGCCGAACAGCGCCACCGTCGGCACATTCAACGCGCTGCCCATGTGGGTCAGGCCGGTGTCGACACCGATCAGCAACGCACTGCCGGCGATCACCGCCACGGTCTCGTCGAGCTTCAGTCGGCCGACCAGGTTGATGAGCCCCGGGGCACGGTCGGCAATGGCCGGCGCCAGCGCGGCATCGGACGGTCCGCCGAGCAGCACCGGCGTGACGCCATCGGCCACCAGCCGTTCGGCGAGTGCGGCCCAGCGCTCGTTGAACCAATGCTTTTGCGGCCGTGTGGTGTAAGGGCACAACACCGCATAGGGGCCGTGCACGCCAGCGTCCGCTAGCGCGATGGCGGCCGTTGCACGCGGCGCCTCACCGACGGCGAGGTCCATGCGGTAGGCGCCGGTGGCGCCGAGGCGGCGGGCCAGTGCACGGTATTCGGTGGCGATCAGTTTCAGCGGATCAAGTTTTGGCACGAACTGCTCGGTCATCAGCCAGCGGCTGCCTTCGCGACCGATCAGGCTGACGCGCCGCCCCGCGCCACTCCACCAGGCACACAGCGCGCTCTTCAACAACCCCTGCGCATCGATCGCGACATCGAAGCGGCGCGCACGCAGTGCGCGCCGGAAAGCCAGCACCGAGCGCAGCAGTGCGACCGGGCGACGTGCGCGCCACAAGGCCTGCCACTCGCCGCGCGGCAACACGATGACCTCGTCGAGGCGCGGGTTGTGCCGCAAAAGCGGGGCGGCTGCCGACTCGACCAGCCAGCCGATGTGGGCTTGCGGCGCGATCTCGCGCAACGCGGGGATCAGGCCAGAGGCCATCACCACGTCACCGAGTGCCGACAGCCGGACGATTAGGATCCGATCGGCGGTCACCGAGCGCGTCCCAGGCGCATCGCCTCGCCGTACACCTCAACGTAGGCGGCCACGGCCGCCTCTTCGGTGTAGTGCTTGTGCAGTGTGGCCTGGCCCCGCTCGCCCAGTTCGCGCAAATCAGCGGGGTCGGCCTGCATGGCCAGCAGCAGGCGCTCGGCCAGCGCCGCCGGATCGGCGAGCGGACAAAACAGCACGTTCACCTCGTCGGTGGCGATCTCGCTTGGCCCCTCACTGCGTGTGCATACAACGGGTTTGGCGTAGTTCCAGGCTTCTTGCAAGATGCGTCCCATCGGCTCGTGGCGCGACGGAAAGACCACCACATCGGCAATTTGTAAGTAGGGGTCGGGGCGCTCCAGCCAGCCGAGAAAGCGCACGCGCTTGTCGAGGCCCAGGCGATGGCATTGCGTCTGCAAAGCCTCGCGCTGTGCGCCGTCACCGCCGAGCAGCAGCACGGGCCGTCGCCCCGCGACTTCGACCGGCAGCCGCGCCAGCGCGTCCAGCAGATCGGCGTAGCCTTTCTTCTCGACGAAGCGACCGAATGACACCAGGAGCAAGGCGTTGTCCGGCAGATTCAAGCTGTGGCGCAGTAGGACCAGTTCGTCTGGGGGGGCGGGCACAGGCGGTGGCACGAAATTCGGGATGCGAAAGATGCGCTGGCTGGGCAAGCCCGCATGCAGCAGGTAGTCGCACAGCTTGCGCGTGATGCCGATCCAGGCATCGGCATGGCGGTAATAGCCATTGATCTTGTAGAACCCGCCGAGCCGTGCGATGTGGATCGTGGGCACATCCTTGGGCACCCGCGTGAGCCGTGTCGCGCGGCCCATGTAGGTCTGCACGAT
The DNA here is from genome assembly GCA_031427315.1 of Burkholderiales bacterium. GTDB lineage: Bacteria > Pseudomonadota > Gammaproteobacteria > Burkholderiales > Burkholderiaceae_C > PBB1. The sequence continues at coordinate 4,719 of JANPNF010000220.1, forward strand.
TTGCGGTTTTTCGAGTCGGATCAGGCCGCGCATCTTCAGCACCGAATACAGATCCCACTGGTTGGCCAGGGGCAGCTGGTGCTGGAGAATTGCGGGCGACAGCATGCCCGCGACGCGGCTGCCCGGCCGGTTGACGGCCACGGTCTCGTGCCCGATTGCGGCAAGCTTCTTGGTCAGGTGAACGTAGCAATTCTCGGCGCCGCCGTAGCCCCGGGACCCCATCACATGCAGGGATTTCATGACCCCGCGCGGTCGAACTGCATGCGGTGCAGCCGGCTGTAGATGCCGTTTTGCGCCAGCAGTTCGGCATGCGTGCCGACCTCGGCGATGCGCCCCTGCTCCATCACGACGACCCGGTCGGCGCCCGCGATGGTCGAGAGCCGGTGCGCGATGGTCAGCGTGGTGCGGCCGCGCTTCAAGTTGTCGATGGCAATCTGCACCAGCCGCTCCGATTCGGTGTCGAGCGCTGAGGTGGCTTCGTCGAGCAGCAGGATCGGTGCGTCCTTCAGCAGCGCGCGGGCGATCGAGATGCGCTGGCGTTGACCGCCCGACAGCCGGGCGCCGTTCTCGCCGATCGGAGTCTGCAGCCCCAACGGCATCTCGCGGATGAATTCCATCGCGTGGGCCGCTTCGGCAGCGGCGATGATCTGGTGTTCACTGACCACATCACGCAAACCATAGGCGATGTTGGCCGCCACGGTGTCGTTGAACAGCACCACATGCTGCGTGACCAGCGCGATGTTGGCGCGCAGGTCGGCAAGCCGCAACTCGCAGATGTCGATGCCGTCGAGGCGGATCGTGCCGCCATCCAGCGTGTGAAAGCGCGGGATCATCGACATCAGGGTGGATTTGCCGCTGCCCGAGGCGCCGACGAGTGCGACCGATTCGCCGGGGCGGATGTCGAGACCGACGTCGATCAGCGCATCGCGATCGGCATTCGGGTAACGAAAGCAGGCGCTGCTGAACTGCAGATGGCCAGCTGAGCGGGCAACGGTCTGGGTTCCGTGGTCGGGCTCGTCGGGCGTACCGATCACCTCGAAAACGCTGGCTGCCGCCGCCAATCCGCGCTGCAGCACTTCGTTGACATTCGACAGCCGCTTCAGCGGTGCCAGCAGCAGCGCCATCGCGCTGAAGAACGACACAAAGCCACCCACGGTCAGCTGGTTTTGACTCGACTGCAGTGCCGCGTAATAGATGATCACGGCCAGCGCCAGCACCGCGATGGTCTGCACGATCGGGCCGTTGGCGGCCGAGGTGGTGACCACCTTCATGGCGTAGCGACGCAACGCGTTGGCCACCTCAAAGAAGCGCTTGGCCTCGTACGCTTCGCCAGCGAATATCTTGATCTCGCGGTGGCCGGCGATGACCTCGTCGACAACGTGCGACAGAGTGCCCATCGACGACTGCTGGCTGTGGCTGAGCGCGCGCAGGCGCCCGCTGATCGAGCGGATCACATAGGCGATGGCCGGCAACACGGTGAAAAACGCCAGCGACAGCTGCCAGTTCTGATACAGCATGTAGCCCAGCAGGCCCAGCACGATGAGGCTGTCTTTGACGATGGTGATCAACGACACCGTGATGATGGGGCTGACCTGTTGGGTGTTGTAGGTCAGCTTAGAGATCAGTGCCGCGCTCGGCTCGCGGTCGAAGTGGCTGGCTGGCAGGCGCAGCAGCTTGTCGAACATCGCGGTGCGCAATTCCATCACCACCTTGGTGGCCACCGCATTCAATGCAGTGACATGCACGAAGTCGGTCGCCCCGCGCACGACGAACAGCGCCACGATCAGCAAGGGCATGCGGTGGATCGCTGCTGGGTCGCGGTTGACGAAACTGCCGTCGAGCAGCTCCTTGAGCAGCGCGGGCAAGGCGGTTTCGGTGGCTGCATAGCCGATCATCGCGAGGATGCCCAGCGAGAAAGCGCGCCAGTGCGGCCGCACGTGCTTGAGCACCCGCAGGTAAAGCGCTTTCGATGTCGGGGCGGCCGGTGCTTGCAAGGCCTACAGCTCCTCCAGGCGCTGCGGGGGGTAGGTGTCCCAGCCCAGGCAGCCGGGGCACTGCCAGTAATGGTGCTGGGCATCGAAGCCGCAAGCGGCGCAGCGGTAGCGCTGCCCGGCCTTCGCGGCGCGGCCGATCACCTCGCTCACGGCCGACAGATCGGCGGGCAGCACCGGCAGCGCGGAGGTTTCGTGTTCGTGCAGCAGCGCCTGCGCAGCCGACAGCGTGGGCAACAGCGACAACTGGGCGCGGGTGCGGTCGCGCCGTGAGACCGGGTCACCGTCGAGCGCGCCGATGGCGTTGAGCAAGTCGATGCTGGGCTTTTTGTGGTGCAGCGCGAGCAGCCGCTGCTGTGCCTCGTGCTCGCCACCGCAAGCGATGGCGCTGGCAGCATAGTCCGCGGCCACGAGGTTAAAGCTGGCCGGGTGTGTCGCCAGCAGCTCATTCCACACGGCGACGGCTTCGGCGTGGCGGCCGAGCCGTGCCAGTCGCCGCCCGGCGGTCACCACCGGCCGGGCGGCCTGGGGCGCGGCTTCATGGGCCCGCCGCAGCGCGTCGTCGGCATCGGCCGTTTGCTGCTTGGCATCGGCCTCCAGCGCCAGCTCGCACCAGTAGTGCGCGATGCGCGAGGCATACGAGCCGGTGCTGCCGCGTTCGAGCTTCAGCGCGTCATCGACGGCGGCGCGCCAGTCGTGCGAGCGCTCGTGGAGCGTCAGCAGCGCCAGCCGCGCATCGGTGTCGTAGGCGGTACCTTCGAGTGCACGCCAGGCGGTCTCGGCGCGGTCGAACAGGCCCGCCTGCATGAAGTCCTGGGCCAGACCGTGCTGGGCGCGGTCGCGCTCGGCAGGCGGCAGGTCGGCGCGGTTGAGCAGGTGCTGATGAACCCGCACGGCACGCTCGTACTCACCGCGTCGGCGAAACAGATTGCCGAGTGCAAAGTGCAGATCGCTGGTGTCGGGGTCTTGCTGAACGGCTTCGATGAAGGCATCGATGGCCTTGTCGTGCTGTTCGTTGAGCAGCAGGTTCAGCCCCTTGAAGTAGGCCTTCGGTGCATCGCGGTGTTCGCGTTTGAGTTGGCGGAAATCGAAGCGCGACGCCAGCCAGCCCAGTGCGAAAGCAACCGGCAGGCCGAGCAGCAACCACTGCAGGTCAAAGTCCATCGCGTGGCGGATGCTCAGGCAAGGTCAACGTGGTGCTTAGCGCATTCTGCGCAGCAGCGGCCGGTACCGACACCGTCTTACGCGTGGCGACACGGCGGTGCTTCCACCACGCCGGCACCATGGCGCTGACACCGAAGGCACAGCCCAAGCCGAAGGCAGCCAGCACGATGAAGACCATCGGCGCTCGCCATTCGTAGCCGAAGAACCAGCGCACCGCAGCGTCTTGTTGGTTGTTCAGCGCGAACGCGAACAGGGCGAAAAAGACGACCAGTCGGAAAACCCAGGTGATCACGCGCATGACGTCTCCGCTACTACGTGCTCCGCTGCGGTTTGCCCTCTGGGGCAGGGGCCACAACAGCTCCAGGGTTCAGCCTAACGGATTTCGGCACACCATCATGAGTGCCGGGCGCGCGGGTCGACATCTGACGGCGCTGCATCGGCAGGCAGATGGGCATCGACCGATTCGCGTAAGGCCTTGCCCGGCTTGAAATGAGGCACCAGTTTTTCCGGCACCACCACCTGCTCGCCCGAGCGTGGGTTGCGGCCCACACGCGGCGGGCGACGGTTGATCGAGAAGCTGCCGAAGCCACGGATTTCAATGCGGTGCCCGCGCGCAAGCGCATCGGACATCGCATCGAGCACGATCTTGACCGCCGATTCAGTGTCCCGATGGGTGAGCTGACCGAAACGCTCGGCCAGCCGTGCCACCAGGTCCGAACGGGTCATGCCGTCCTTCATGCCGTCCATGGCCCCAGCCCTGTCGATCAGGGGTTGCCGCCCTGGTTGTCCAGCTTGGCGCGCAGCAGGGCGCCCAGGCTGGTCGTGCCGGCGTTCTCACGCTCGCTGGTCTGCGACAGGCGGGTCATGGCTTCTTGGTTGTCGGCGTTGTCCTTGGCCTTGATCGACAACTGGATCGACCGCGTCTTGCGGTCGACGTTGATGATCAACGCGTTGACTTCGTCGCCTTCCTTGAGCATGTTGCGCGCATCTTCGACGCGGTCGCGGCTGATCTCGGACGCACGCAAATACGCGGTCACGTCGTCGGCCAGTTGCACTTCAGCGCCGCGTGCATCGACAGTCTTGACGGTGCCGGTGACGATCATGCCGCGGTCATTGACCGAGGTGTAAGTGGTGAACGGGTCGCTGTCGAGCTGCTTGATGCCCAGCGAAATGCGCTCGCGTTCCACGTCCACCGCCAACACGATGGCTTCGACTTCCTGGCCCTTCTTGAAGTTGCGCACCGCCGCTTCGCCCGGCTCGTGCCAGGACAAGTCGGACAAGTGCACCAGACCGTCGATGCCAGCTGCCAGACCCACGAACACGCCGAAGTCGGTGATCGACTTGACGGGGCCTTTGACGCGGTCGCCACGTTGCACGGTGGTCGAGAACTCTTCCCACGGATTGGCCTTGCACTGCTTCATGCCCAGGCTGATGCGGCGCTTGTCTTCGTCGATCTCGAGCACCATGACTTCGACCTCGTCGCCCAGCGCGACGATCTTGGCCGGGGCCACGTTCTTGTTGGTCCAGTCCATCTCGGACACGTGGACCAGGCCTTCGATGCCGGGTTCGATCTCGACAAACGCGCCGTAGTCGGCGATGTTGGTGACCTTGCCGAACAAACGGGTGCTGCTCGGGTAGCGGCGCGACACACCGTGCCACGGGTCGTCACCCAGCTGCTTGATGCCCAGCGAGACGCGGTTCTTCTCGGCGTCGAACTTCAGCACC
>JANPNF010000221.1:0-1858 GCA_031427315.1 Burkholderiales bacterium
TGGGTCGGGGCACCGCCCCGCTGCGGTAACACGGGTGGTTACGGCTACACACAGCCAATCGTAGGGCCTTTCCGCTGCCTCGCCTATCCGCGCTGCCGCCCGGTTGTCCACGGCGGCGGGCGGTCGGCGCTTGCAACGTACCGGCCGACCGGCGCGGTGGCAACCTTCGCGGCACTGTGGAAATGTCTAATGACTATCACGTGACATTCGATAGACACTCGAACCGCCCAAGACGGAGCCCAAATGAAGCCAACAGACCTCCACGCGATCTGGTCCGCGCCCGACAACACCCGGTTGACGGCCAAGCAGACCTCGGTGCGCCTGCCTGTCCACGTAGCCGCAAAGTTGGCGGCGCTGAGCCGGCTCTACCCGGGCAAGACCAGGACGCAGCTCATTGGCGACCTGCTGGCAACCGCTATCGATGCAAGCATCGCGGGACTGCCATCGCGGAAGGGCAAGACGCTCGATGTCGTCCGCGACGACGACGGCGAGACCTACGAGATTTGGGCTGACATCGGCCCATTGGCAAAGTTCAAGCATCTGGCGAATGAGCACTACGCTGAGCTGGAGCGCGAACTCGGCAACGAAGTTGCCGATCCTCTCTATCCGTATCAGTACATCCGCGAGGGGGCAACGCCCGGCGAGACAGTCCGGGCCTTCCAGTATTCCGAAGGCCAAGGATCGTGAAGCTGCTTCTGTCCGGCCTCGATACGGTCGAGTGTGCCTACTACCTGCACCAGGTAGGCAAGAGCGCCTTCGACTTCACGACCCTGACCGAGCGCCGGGAAGCTCTGCGGGCGGCGAAGCGCCGGGATCCGTGCGTGGTCGAGCTGGGCGGCAAGGAGTTTCTAGTCGGCCGGGGCGGCACCGCATCGGGTTATCCGCTTGTCCTCGACAACGCCGAGCAGACGATCCAGTGCGGCGAGTTCAACAGCCCGAGCTTCTTCGTCACGTACCGCAGCCAGGCCCTGTGGCACAAGGGCGCGCGGCAACTGCATGATGAGTTCCGCCAGTGGGCTGAAGCGCTGGCACTCAAGCAGATCCGGAGTGAGGGACTGTCGCGGGTCGACTTCACGCTCGACGTGCACCTTCCGCTGATCGACTTCGACGAAGACAGTTTCGTCACCCTGGCCAGCAAAGACGGCAAGCACCGAAAAGACCGCAAGGTGCAGACGCTACTACAAGTGCAACACCCGAATTGGGCAGAGCATCGGCGCCTGCTCGACGCCGGCCGTGCCAATGGGCAAGCTCGCTGCCTTGGTCTTGACGGCTCTGGCCGACAAGGTGCTGACGCCTGTGCGGCTGAAGGAGATGCTGCGCGAGCTGAAGGCACGCCTCAAGGCGGTGCACGCCGGCCAGGACGACCAGGTGCGCGGGCTGCAGCGCGAGCTGGCGTAGTTGGAGCTGGCAACGAATCGACTCTATGAGGCAGTCGAGCGGGGCATCCTGCCGATGGACGACACGCTGACGGCGCGAGCGCAGAAGCTCAAGGCAACGCGCGAGTCGGTCCTGGTCGAGATGGCGGGCGCAAAGCGAGGCAAGGAACTGCCCTTGGCGGCCGTCACGGCGGGCCAGCTTGAGGCGTTCAGCACGGCCGGCCCTGCGCGCGAGGCTCGTGGAGGGCGGCAGCGGCTTCCCAAAGTGCTACCTGCGGCAGTTCGTCGATGAGATCCGCTTCGACGGCAAACGGGTGACGATGCGAGGGCGGAAGGACGCTCTGCTCGCGGCTGCGGCACAAAGAGAAATGGGCACCGCGCGGGTGCCCACTTCTAGCCTGTCTTGGCTCCCCGACCTGGGCTCGAACCAGGGACCTACGGATTAACAGTCCGGCGCTCTACCAACTGAGCTATCGGGGAAT
>JANPNF010000222.1:0-2481 GCA_031427315.1 Burkholderiales bacterium
ACGCGGTTCAGCGCCGACGCGACCGCGCGCCGCAGGTAGGCCTGCGGCAGCGAGGCGCTGCTCGGGTAGACCGGTGTCAGCGAGGTCGCGAGCGGGCTGTCGCCATCGACCGCCTTGAACGTCGGGTGCACCATCTCCAGCCCGAAAAAGCCGCCGCGCGCCTCACCCCGCACGCGCACGCGGCGGCCCTCGGCCAGCGTCTTCTGGTGCGAGGGGTAGAAGTGCAAAAAACGCAGCAGCAGCGTGTCGCCGGCATCGTCGGCCAGCGTGACCAGCAGCTGCCGGCGGTTGCGCAGCTGGATCTCACAACGCTGCACCACGCCTTCGATCTGTGCAGTGACACCGTCGTGCAGCAGGGCGATGGCAGCGAGCCGCGTTTCGTCTTCATAGCGCAGCGGCACATGCAGTGCGAGGTCGATGTCGCGGCGCAGGCCGAGCTTTTCCATCGCGCGCAGCGGGGCCGACTTGGCCTTGGCGACTGACGCAGTGACAGCGCTGTCACGGGTGCGGGTCGGGTTCAGCGCGGCGCGAGGCATCGACGAATTCTGACCGCACGCACATCCGTCAGCACCGCCCTGCGTGGAACAATCCGGCCGCCTTCTTTTGCGCCATCTCTTGCGCCCTCCTCGCGCCATGACCACGCCCCACACCCTCTCCGATTTCGATTTCGCGCTGCCGCCCGAGCTGATCGCGCAGCACCCGGCTGCCGAGCGCAGCGGTTCGCGTCTGCTCGACGGCACTGGCGCTGCAGCGGTCGACCGCGTGTTCCGCGACCTGCCCTCGCTGCTGAACTCGGGCGACCTGCTGGTGTTCAACGACACCCGCGTGATCAAGGCGCGGCTGCTCGGGGTGAAAGCCACCGGCGGCCAGGTCGAGGCGCTGGTCGAGCGGGTGCTGCCCGATCACGAGGTGCTGACGCACCTGCGCGCCAGCAAGTCGCCGAAGCGCGGTCAGCGGGTGCGCTTTGGCGTGAGCGTAGAAGCCGCGATGGCTGCTGGCGATGGCAGCGGTTTCGATGCCGAGGTGCTGGGCCGCGCGGGCCCACAAGATGCGCTGTTCCTCCTGCGTTTCCCGTCCGATCCGCAAGCACTGCTCGAGCGCTTCGGCCATGTGCCACTGCCGCCCTACATCACGCATGCCGACGATGCCGACGATGAGCGGCGCTACCAGACGGTGTTCGCCGACAAGCCGGGCGCCGTCGCCGCGCCGACGGCGGCCTTGCATTTCGACCAGGCATTGCTCGTTGCGCTGAGCGCTCGCGGCATCGAGCAGGCCCGCATCACGCTGCATGTGGGCGCCGGCACCTTCCAGCCGGTGCGCACCGAGAACCTGGCCGATCACCGCATGCACAGCGAATGGTTCGAGGTGGGTGCCGACACCGTCGGCGCGGTGGCGCGCACGCGCGCGCGCGGTGGTCGCATCGTTGCTGTGGGCACAACGACGCTGCGCGCGCTCGAATCGGCCGCGAGGATGGCGCAAAGCGGTGGCCAGCTGCGTGCGGGCACCGGCGACACCGAGATCTTCATCACGCCGGGCTTTCGCTTTAACGTCGTCGATGCGCTCATCACCAACTTCCACCTGCCGCGCAGCACGCTGATGATGCTGGTCAGCGCCTTGGCGGGCCACACGCACGTGATGGCGCTGTACCGCCACGCGATCGCCGAGCGCTACCGCTTCTTCAGCTACGGCGACGCGATGCTGCTGAGCGCGGCGCCCGAGGCACGACCGCCGCGCAGCTGACGCTCAGAGCCCGTCGGGCTCTCGGTCGGCCTTGTCCGATGCCGCAGGCACGGCGACGGGGCAACGCGCCTGGCCGCACACCCGCTCACAGTACGGGCAGGCCGCCAGCGGCAACCAGTCCGGAATGCGGTAGTAGCGATTGAGCACCTCCGCCAGCGGGCCGTCGCGGTAGGCCTGGTACCGGAAACCTTTGCCTTCGACCGCGTAGAAAGTGAGGCCGCTTTGCTGGTAAGTCAGCAGCTCGACCGTGTCGAAGTAGGGGCGGTATTCGTCGAGCTTCGGCCGCTCGGTGCGAATGATGCGGATCGTCTGGCCTTGGTAGATGCGGTAGTCGACCAGCAGGTCGTCCTGCCGCGCGTGAAACTTGCCGACGCCGAACACCGGCACATAGCGGCGCAGCGCGTAGCCGTAGGTCGAGGCGGGGGTGTAGGCATTGGCCATCAGCACCACGCCGGGCGCGTCGACCTGCTTCAGCATGTCGGCCGTTTTCACGGTGCGCACAATGCTCTTGTAGAGCGAGATCGACTGCCAGCGCTCCAGCGGCGTCATCGCCACGCCGCCAACGGCGATCACATGCAGCCCCGTCAGCACCGCGAGGCCAATCGCGCAGGCCCGCAGCCGCTGCGCCGGCAAGCCAAAGGCGATGAAGGCAAAGCCGAAGGGGTAGAACGACATCACCCAATGCAGGCCGATCACCTTCTTGTACGAGAGCAGCGCGAAGAACAGCAGCGGCACCACGAC
>JANPNF010000223.1:0-8683 GCA_031427315.1 Burkholderiales bacterium
GCGCACCGCTGATCGGGTCGACAAAGGCGATCGAGCGGGCCAGCAACCGCAAGGGCTGGGTGTGGTCGTCGGTGTCGGCGGGAAAGAGCTTGGGGTACATCCTGTCCCCAATGATCGGCATGCCGAGTGCGGCGCAGTGCACGCGCAGCTGGTGGGTGCGGCCGGTCAGCGGCGTCAGGCGGTAGTGGGCGAGGTTGCCTTGCACTTCGAGCACCTCGATCAGGGTTTCGGCATTCGGCTCGCCGGGCACTTCGCGCATGCGCAAAAAATGGTCGTCTTGCACCAGCCGGCTTCGGTGTGTCAGCGGAAATCGCAGTTCGGGTCGCCACGGCGCCATCGCCTCGTAGTGCTTGATCACCTGGCGCTGCGCGAACAAGGCTTGATAAGCGCCGCGCATCTCGGGCTGCACGGCGAATACCACCACGCCCGCGGTCTCGCGGTCCAGTCGGTGCAGCGGCGCCAAGGTGTCGATGCCGAGCCGGCGCTTCAGCCGCACCAGCAGCGTTTCCTGCAAGTGCCTGCCGCTGGGCGTAACGGGCAGGAAATGCGGCTTGTCGGCGGCGACCAGCCACTCGTCCTGAAACAGCACGGCCTCGTTGAACGGCAGGCGCGGCTCGTTGGCGACCCCGCGGTAGTAGTACAGCCGAATGCCCGATCGGTAAGGTCGATCGGGCGTGACGGCGACGCCCCGCTCATCGACCAGTTCGCCCTGCTGCATGCGCGCTTGCCAGGTCGCCACCGACACCGCCGGGAAGCGCTCAGCCAGAAAGTCGCTGACTGTGGTCCACGGCCCAGGCGGCAGGGCGACACAGCTAGGCCCGACGCCGTCTTTGGTCGGCAGCGGCCATGTGGCGTTCACGGCGAGGGGTGCGCCGGGTTGTCGCCCTCGTCGGCCTCGGTCGATCCCGCCAACCGCTGCGCACGCCGCAGCCGCCATGCCTCGCCCGGATCGCTGGCATAGACCTGCTGCGCGGTGGTGCCGGTTTCGCGCAGCCGGGTGTCGAGCGCGATGCGGTTGTCAAATACAAAACATTGGCCGTTCCAGTCGCGCTCGGCATCGGGCATGGTGGCGAAGTAGTTCAGGATGCCGCCTTCGAGCTGCAGCACGGTGACGCCGCGCTCGTGTAGCCAGGCGCTGGTTTTTTCGCAGCGTATGCCGCCGGTGCAGTACATCGCCACTTGCTTGCCTTCGGCCTGCCAAGTGGGCAGTTGGGCGTCGATGTACGCGGGGAAGTCGCGGAAGTTGCGCACCATTGGATCGACCGCGTTGCGGAAGCGACCCAGCCGCACCTCAAAGTGGTTGCGGTTGTCGATCACAACCACGTTCGGATCGTCAAGCAGCGCACGCCACTGCGCGGGCGGCACTTGGTGGCCGACGTGGCCAACCGCGTTCACGCTGCTGTGTCCTGACGGAAGGCCCAGCGGCAGGATTTCTGGCCGACTGTGCACCTTCATCCGCTGATACGGCGGCGTCACGCAGGGACTGCGCTTGAAGGCGATGCCTGTAAAGCGGCCTTCGAGGCGCGGATCGTCTGCCAGCGCCACGCGAAACGCATCGAGCGCGGCCGCACTGCCGGCCAGCGTGCCGTTGATGCCTTCGGCGGCCACCAGCAAGCTGCCGGTCAGCTCGGTGGTCAGCCCGCGCAGCGTTTCGGCGGTGCCCTCCACATCGGCGATCGATGCAAATTGGTAGAAGGCATCGTGAAAGACGGGCGCGGTGTCCATCGCGGCATTTTCGATGCTGCGGCCACGATCGTCACCCAGCACTGCAAAGGTCAGCCCGCACAATCGAGGGATGGCTGTCTTCTCACTCTCCAACGCGCACCTGGCTTTCGGCCACGTGGCCCTGCTCGACAACGCGGCGTTTTCGCTCGACACCGGCGAGCGGCTCGGCTTGATCGGCCGCAACGGCGCGGGCAAGTCGTCGATGCTGAAAATCATCGCCGGGCTTGAAAAGCTCGACGACGGCTTGTTGCAGATGACACAAGGCGTGCGCATCTGCTACGTGCCGCAGGAGCCGATCTTCGACCCGGGCCACACGGTGTTCGATGCGGTCAGCGAGGGCGTGGCCGAAGCGCGCGCGGTGCGCCAGGCGTATGAAGAACACGCTGATGGGGTTGACCTCGACGCGCTGCAAACCCGCATCGAAGCACTCGATGCGTGGAATTGGGAGCAGCGCGTCGACACCACGCTGGCGCAGCTGCACCTCGACGGCACGCGCGAGATCGGACAACTCTCCGGCGGCATGAAAAAGCGCGTCGCGCTGGCGCAGGCGCTGGTCGCGGTGCCCGATGTGCTGTTGCTCGACGAGCCGACCAACCACCTCGATCTCGACTCCATCGCTTGGCTTGAAGAACTGCTGCGCAGCTTCAAGGGCAGCGTGATGCTGATCACCCACGACCGCGCCTTCCTCGACGGCGTGGCCACCCGCATCATCGAGCTCGACCGCGGCATCATCCGCAGCTACCCAGGCAACTTCAGCGCCTACGAATTCATGAAAGAGCAGCAGCTGGCCTCCGACGCGCTGGCCAGCGCGCGCGCCGACAAGCTGCTGGCGCAGGAAGAGGTGTGGATTCGCAAGGGCGTCGAAGCGCGCCGCACGCGCAGCGTGGCGCGCATTCAGCGGCTGGAGGTGTTGCGTGACCAGCGCCAGAAGCGGCGCGATTCGCTGGGCCAGGTGCGGCTGGAGGTCGACTCGGGCGCGCCCAGCGGCAAGATCGTCGGTGAACTGCGTGATGTCTCACTCCAGTTCAACGACCATGCCACACCGAAGCTGATCGTCAAGGACTTCAGCGCCACCATCCTGCGCGGCGACAAGGTCGGCCTGATCGGGCCGAACGGCGCCGGCAAGACGACGCTGCTCAAGCTGATCCTCGGCCAGCTGCAGCCCGACAGCGGCAGCGTGCGCCAGGGCAGCAAGATCGAGGTCGCCTATTTCGACCAGATGCGCAGCTCGCTGAACTTGGACGCGACGCTGGCCGACACGATCAGCCCGGGCAGCGAGTGGGTCGAGTTCGCCGGTCAGCGTAAGCACGTGATGAGCTATTTGAACGACTTTTTGTTCTCGCCCGAGCGCGCCAACTCGCCGGTGCGCACCTTGAGCGGTGGTGAAAGAAATCGCGTTCTTCTCGCCCGTTTGTTTGCCCTGCCGGCCAACGTGCTGGTGCTCGACGAGCCGACCAACGACCTGGACATCGACACGCTCGAACTGCTGGAAGAACTGCTTCAGGCCTACAAAGGCACCGTGTTTCTGGTCAGCCACGACCGGCGCTTCCTCGACAACGTGGTGACCAGCACCATCGTCTGGGAGGGCGACGAGTCGCCGGGCCAGTGGCGCGAGTACGAAGGCGGCTACGAAGACTGGAAGATCCAGCGCGACAGGGCCCAGGCAATTCGCGCGCAAGCGGCGCGGGCGGCCAAGGGCAAAGACACGCCAGCCGCCAAGCCCGCGCCCGCATCGACCATCGCGGCGCCAGCCGCACCCGCCGCACCGAAGCCTCGCAAGCTCAGCTACAAGGAACAGCGTGAACTCGACTTGCTGCCGGGCCGCATCGAAGCGCTTGAAGCCGAGCAGACCCAGCTCGCCGGGCTGCTGGCCAATGCCGATGCCTACACGCGCGACCCGAAGGGCGTCGCTGCCGCGCAGGCGCGGGTGGCGAACATCGACGACGAACTGCTGGGCGCGATGGAGCGCTGGGAGTTGCTCGGCCAGCGTTGAGGGCGCTGTGAACGGCCTCGCGGACCGCCAGCCGCTCGTCGCCGATGCTCAGCGCGTTCCGAGCGCGGAGAACCAGCCGTCGCGCAATGCGTCAGGGTGCGAGCGGCTGACGATCAGCCCCGATTGAAGGTACAGCCCGTTCAACAGACGCACGGCGCGTTCGCGGTCGAAGCCCGACCAGGTGGCAATGTCGCGTAGTCGGGATGATTCACGGCGCAGTCGGTAGACCGCCGACAGCAAGGTGCCCGACATCGCGACGTCACCCAGGTCCAGCCCGTAGCTCACCCGGTAGACCGCCGGTCCGGTGATCTCGGGCAGCAACTCGCATCGACCACCATGCAAGGCCAGTTCCCACAGGATGGCACCCAGCGGATGAAAGCACAGGTCGGCCACTGCATACGGCTGCGGCCTGCCGCGGCGCCACACGGCTTCGGTCGGCGCTGCCAGCAGTGCCGGTTCGATGTGGATCACCTCGAGTTCGGGGGCCGGCTGGGCCAGCAGCACCTCGATCGGGGTCGGGCAGTGCAGCAGCCGCTCGTGTGGGAACAGGGTCAGCGGCACCGCGCGCTCGCCGCACTGCAGGTGCACCGTCACCGGCTGCGCGTGGCGCACGCAGGCGGCCAGCACATCGAGCAGTTCGGTGCGACGTTCGTGGGTAGCGCCGGGCCCCAAGTCAGCCATCAACGACGGACTGAGCAGGGCGAGCTGCGGGCTCATGATCACTGCACCCGAACCATCGTCGCGATGGGGCAGATAACGCCTGAAGCTGCTGGCCCGCATCAATTCGGGCTCTCCGAAAGGGATCGTGGAGTCGAACATCACATCCTCGGGAACGCCGACATGTCGCTGGTTGAATCATATGTCGCCGTTCGTAACTCTGCGTGTTTGTCCCTACGCGCAAGTTGATCGGGCGGATGTGGTGTCACGGTTTGTGTGGGCCGCATTTCGGTCAGCGATAAACTGATTTGAGATTGACCTTGTTACCGCCCATGCCATCTTCTGAGATCAGCCTCGTGACGCCTGATGACGACAGGCTGCTCGACATTGCGCGATGCATCTTCCGTGAGTACGCCGACAGCCTCGGCATCGACCTTGAGTTTCAGAATTTCGACGCCGAGTTGGCCAGCCTGCCCGGCACCTATGCAGCGCCCGGCGGGCACCTGATGCTGGCCTTCGTCGACGGCGAGTTAGCGGGTTGCGGTGCGTTCAGGGGGCTGGCCGATGTCGACTATCCCAACGCCTGCGAGATGAAGCGGCTGTACGTGCGGCCCGCGTTTCGTCGTTTCGGGCTCGGGCGGCTGATGGCGCAAGCCTTGCTCGACGAAGCCCGCCGCGCCGGCTACTCGGTGACACTGCTCGACACGCTGGACGACATGGAGGCCGCGCGCAACCTCTACACCTCGCTCGGTTTCGAGGAGATACCGCCGTATTACTTCAGCCCGATCGCTGGATCGCACTACCTGAAGGCGGAACTGGATTGAACGCCGCCGCCGTCGAAATGCATGCGGGCGACTTGCGGCTGGCGCTGCGTGCCGACCTCGGTGGCTCGATTTCTGGGCTGTGGCATTGCGGCACGCCGATCCTGCGCTCGACCGAGCCCGGCCACTTGGCCAGCGCGCGGCAGTCGGCTTGCTACCCGCTGGTGCCTTATTCAAACCGGTTGGCCTACCAGCGATTTCGCTGGCAGGGCCGCGAGCACACCACCGCGCCGAACTTCGACAACAACCCGCATTCGGTGCACGGTGTAGGCTGGCTGCGCGCCTGGGAGGTCGTGTCGCACCACGAAACCGACGCCATGCTGCGCTACGGCCACGTGCCGGATGCGCACTGGCCGTTCGCCTTCGAGGTGCAGCAGGCGTTCGCGCTGACCCCGCATTCGCTGGCCGTGACACTCACAGTGACCAACACGGCCGGCATAGCGCAGCCGATCGGCCTCGGCTGGCACCCCTATTTCCCCAAGCGCGAGCGCAGTCACTTGCGTATGGAAGTGAGCGACCGATGGGATTCGGATAAGACCCAGCTGCCGGTGCGCAAGGTGGCGCAATCGGGCATCAACGGTGAGGTTTCGCAGCTCGCCCTCGACCACTGCTTCGACCGCTGGCGCGGTCCGGCGCTCATCCGCGACGAGGTGTTTGCATTGCAGCTCCGTTCGAACCTGACGCACCTGGTGGTCTACACCCCCGACGACAAAGCGTACTTCTGTGTCGAACCGGTCAGCCATGTCAGCGATGCGATCCACAGTGACGACCCGGCAGCGCTCGGCTTGCACACGCTGCAACCCGGCGAGCGCATCGAAGCGTCGATGACGCTCGACCTCGCCGTGCTCTGATGCCGGCCCGAACTTCAGCTGTGCCCGATCCGGACATCACCGTGGCGGTGACGCTGCCGAGCGCGCTCGGCGAGTCGCCGATGTGGCACCCGCGCGAGCAGGTGCTGTACTACTGCGACATCCCGGGGCGCCGTGTGAACCGCTACGACCCGGCGACCGGTGAGCTGTCGCACTGGCCCTTCGACACCGAGGTCGCGAGCCTCGCGCCAATGCTGGGCGGCGGCCTGCTGCTAGCCGCGCGCGACGGGCTGTGGCGCTTCGAAACCCAGAACGGCACGCGCACCGAATTGGCCTCGCCGCCCTACGACCCGCACGTTGAGCGCTTCAACGACGGCAAGTGCGATCCGCAAGGCCGTTTCTGGGTGGGCACGATCTACGAGCCACGCGACGCGGCTCGGGCGGCGCTGTATCGCTTCCATCGTGGCAGCCTGACGAAGTGCGCTGACGGCATCACCACCTCCAACGGCCTGGCCTGGAGCCCCGATGGCGGCACCCTGTATTGGAGCGACACCAAGGCGCACGTCATCCATGCCCTTGATTTCGACGCGCCCGGCGGCACGCTCAGCGGCAGGCGAGTGTTCTGCCAGTTTCCGCTGAAGCCGGCCGGTGCGGTACCAGCCGACTACGGCGGCCGGCCCGACGGCGCGGCGGTCGATGCAGCGGGCAATTACTGGGTCGCGATGTTCGAGGGCCAACAGCTGCTGTGCCTGTCGCCCTCCGGCGAGCGGCTGCGCGCGGTGCGCCTGCCGGTGCGGTGTCCGACGATGCCGTGCTTCGGCGGCGCCGACCTGAAGACGCTGTACGTCACCACCGCGCGCGCGAATCGGCCTGCCGATGAACTCGCCGCACAGCCCCTGGCGGGATGTGTCCTGTCGATGCGGGTCGAGGTGCCCGGCTTGCCTGCCAACCTGTTCGGCTGAGCACAAGACCCACGAGAGCGGGACGCAAGTCTGAAGCGCCGGAAAATCAAAGTGCCCGCACGACCTCGAATTCGGGCTTGAGGAGACCGCGGGTTTGCACGTATAATCAGAGGCTCAGTTGAAAACCTTTGTGACGCGCCCGATGACTGATTCCATCGCCCATCGGGTGGCAAATACAGGCTTCGACGATGACGCAGATGACCTGCTCATCACGCCACTGACCCGCGCCGAGGCCCAGGCCTTGCGAGTCCGCAGCCCCCAAATTTCACCCTGGTGGGTGGTGGCGGCGCAGGTGGCGGTAGGGTGTGCGTCGGCGGCGGTGGTGTGGCTGATTTTTGGCCAACCGGAGTTCATCGGATCAGCGCTGTACGGCGCGCTCGTTGCGGTACTCCCGGGTGCATTGATGGCGCGGGGCATGACCAGCAGGGTGTCGAGTCTGTCGGTGGGCGGCAGCGCCTTCAGTGTGATGCTGTGGAGCACGGTAAAGATAGGCGTTTCGATCGTCATGCTGATGCTGGCGCCGAGACTCGTTCAGCCCCTGAGTTGGCCGGTGCTACTGGCGACCCTGGTGCTGTGCATGCAGATGTACTGGGTCGCGCTGTTGTGGCGCGGCCGTTGAATAGCAGTTCAGACAGGATTCAGCCACATGTCAGCCGAAGGTCACGCGCCCACCTCTGGTGAATACATCGTTCACCACCTGACCCATCTTTCCACCGGCAAACCCGCCAGCCTGGTAGATTTTTCGGTCATCAATTTCGACTCCATCGCCTTCTCCACCTTCCTCGGCGTGCTGGGCTGTTTCTTGTTGTGGCGAGCTGCCAGCAAGGCCACGGCGGGCGTGCCTGGTCGCTTTCAGGCGGCGGTTGAAATACTCTTCGAGATGGTTGAAAGCCAGGCGAAGGGCATCGTCCACAACGCCAACAGCCGCAAGCTGGTGGCGCCGCTGGCGCTGACGGTGTTTGTCTGGATTTTCCTGCTCAACGCCATGGACTTGTTGCCGGTCGATTTGCTGCCGCTGGTCGGTGAACATGTTTTCGGCCTCGACCATCTGCGTGTGGTGCCCACCGCCGACCTATCGATCACCATGGGCCTGTCGGTCGGCGTGTTGATCACCTGCCTTTTCTACAACGTCAAGATCAAGGGGTTGGGCGGTTGGGTGCACGAGTTGTTCTCAGCACCGTTTGGCAACCACTGGGCGCTGTACCCGTTCAACTTCGCCATGCAAGTGGTTGAGTTCGTTGCCAAGACCGTGTCGCACGGCATGCGGCTGTTTGGCAACATGTACGCCGGTGAGTTGATTTTTCTGCTCATTGCGCTGCTGGGCGGCGCGTTCACGCTGTCGCTCGGCGGGTTTGCGCTGGCCGCCCTGCACATCGTCGCAGGCACCGTCTGGGCCATCTTCCACATTCTGATCATCACGCTGCAAGCGTTTGTGTTCATGATGTTGACGCTGGTCTATGTCGGACAGGCGCACGACTCGCACTGATCCGCACCCCTCACTTTTTCAATCGTTTACTTTTCACTACAGGAAACATCATGGAACTCATCGGTCTCGTTGCGGTTGCTGCAGGTCTCATCATCGGTCTGGGCGCTATGGGTGCTTGTATCGGCATTGGCGTCATGGGCAGCAAGTACCTCGAATCCGCCGCGCGCCAGCCCGAGCTGATGGGTGAGTTGCAAACCAAGATGTTCTTGCTGGTCGGTCTGATCGACGCG